>DASSDQ010000142.1:0-6262 GCA_035697025.1 Erysipelotrichaceae bacterium
ATTGCCATTTCTTCAATAATTTTAGTATACATTTCCGCATGTGGACATTGGTTTGAATAGTATATAACAATATCTTTTGATGCTATTTTTAGTGGTTTAACGTGTTCACTAAACTTTGGTAATGGTGCATTTTGGTTTATAGGTAGATAGAGCAACTCAAAGTAACCAAGTGTATCAGAAACGATAAATCCTTTATTCTTTAGAAATACTGGATCAGATAGAAAAGGCATCTTCTTAACACTCGATAAAACAACAATTCCGTCTTTTCCTTGTATAGTCGCATCTTCTATACATCGATTTAAGAGATTCGTACCATGCCCTTGATGAACAAACTTACCAGATACCCAGAAACAGTTTATAAACAACGTATTAGGCGCAATGATCGGACTCCAAGCCTTTTCTGTTGGAATATACTCGATAAATACTTTACCTCTGTCATCAAGTTTTATGAAGGTTAAACCATTTTCATAATTAGCCTTAATCCAATCTTTCTTACTTAAAACACGATTATCCGATGTTGAGTTGCTTATCGCACAACAAATATGTTCTTCATCAATATTATCTTTCGTGACATGTATGTAGTTCATAAAGAATCCTTTTTTTATATTGTATAGTTTAACGATACTAATTGATATAAAATATAAACAGAAATAGTAAAACAATGAACTATCATACACTTATAAACAAAGCAGAAGATTATATCGAAAATAATTTAGATAAGAAAATAACATTAGATGAAATAGCGTTTAATGTTGGATTATCTAAATATCATTTTCATCGAATATTTAAACAAAACTCAACCGAGACACTATCACAATTCATAACTCGTATTAAGATGGAAAGATCTGGTATCTATCTGGTAGTAAACGCAGAGATTTCTATTACTGAGATTGCATATCGATATGGTTATTGTGATGCAAGTTCATACAATAAGGCATTTAATAAACATTATGGAATGAATCCGAGTGCATTTCGATTAAGCAAGAATATACAAGCCAAATAATTTACAGTTAACTAAACTGAGTATAGGAGGATATGATATGGAAATCCCTAATATAACGATTGAAGAATTAAAGGATGTAAGAGTAATCTATGTACGCTTTAGAGGAACGTATATTGAGTTTAGAAAGAACAGTCGTCGATTATTTAACCAAATTTTTAAGTTTGCACAAGATAATGATTTGATTGTTGAAGGTCAAACAAAAGTACTAACAATTTATCATGATAATCCATTTATAACAGATGAAAAGAACTTACGCACAAGTGTCGCAATGACTGTAACTAATGACGCGAAATTCGTAGAAACGGATGATATTACATCAATGGTTATTAATGGTAAATTTGGTGTTGGTCACTTTCATTTATCACCAAGTGAATATGGTGAAGCATGGAAATATATGTATCAAAACTGGTTGTTTGTTGGAAGTGAGAAACCACGTGATTCTTTCCCGTTTGAAATGTATATTACTGAACCACCAAAGAAGTTCAAAGATAAGAGCTATACCGATATTTATATACCGATTGAATAGTACTTTCATTAAGTAATTTTTGTAAAAAGAATTATATATCAAATTATAGGTTAAATATATGTGCAATGTATATACAATGCACATATTATTTTATATAATACTTATGTAATAGAGAGGAGAATACAAATGGCAAATACTAATATAACAATTCGAATGGATGAAGAATTGAAGAAACAAGCTGAAGAGTTGTTTGCGGATTTGGGTTTATCTATGACTACGGCATTCATTGCGTTTACTAAACAAGCAGTACGTGAACAAAGAATACCTTTCAATATTTCAAGAAATATACCAAACAAAGAAACTATAAACGCATTAGAAGAAGTGTTTAGAATGAAGTTAAATTCTGATGAATACAAAGGATATGATGATGTAGATACTATGATGGAAGAATTATTGAAATGAAGTATGTTGTAAAACCAACATCGATGTTTAGAAAAGATTTAAAGAGAATTGAAAAAAGAGGATATAATTTAACATTGCTTACAGAAATAATAAAGTTACTTGCGGATGGGAATGAACTATCTTCAAAATACAAAGATCATAGTTTAGTAGGTGAATTTGTAAACTGTAGAGAATGTCATATTACTCCGGATTGGTTGTTAATATATGAAATAGCGAATAATGAATTAATATTGTATCTTACTAGAACTGGAACACATAGTGATTTATTTAAATAATGAAAGGTAATTTATGCAAATAGAATTAATTAGACCAAGTATTGAATACAAACGACAAATCATTGAAATGATGGATGAATGGTCAAGTACGGGGGAAAGAATTGTACCTTATGCAATAAGAAGAATTGACTATCATAACTTTGATGAATACATCTATGAGTTTGATCAAGAAATAAATGGTCCAATACGCGAAGGATTTGTACGAAATACGACATATTTTGTGTATCAAGCTTCAAGCGATAAAATGATTGGAGCTGTGAACATACGTCATACACTCAATGAAGAACTATTAATTGCGGGTGGACATATTGGGGATGGTGTACGACCTAGTGAAAGACGTAAAGGATATGCGACAGAAATGATACGCTTAGCATTAGATAAATGTCGAGAGTTGAAGATAGATCGCGTAATGATGAGCTGTGATAAAGATAATATTGGATCCGCCAAAAGTATAATTAAAAATGGTGGAAGATTAGAACGAGAATTTATGAATGAAGAAGGGGTTATGGAACAGGTTTATTGGATAGAATTAAGTTAGAAATAATTAGCTTCTAATCATAGAAGCTTTTTTAATGGTCATATTCATTGAATCAAATGACATCACAACTATAATAGACTTGAAAAAGCTTAGAAAAAGAGGAAGTTGAATGACAAATGATTTTAAGTCGATTGTATTGGAAAGACGATCGATCCGTGAATATGATCCAAGTGTAAAAATCTCGAAAGAAGAAATGAGTTCGATTCTTCATGATGCGACACGTGCTCCATCTTCGGTTAACTTACAGCCATGGCGTTTTGTGATTGTGGAATCTGAAGAAGGTAAAGAGAAATTAAAACCTTTTATGCGTTTCAACACTAAACAGAACGATACATCGGCTGCTATGATCCTTATATTTGGAGATATGGAGTGTTATCGTTATGCAGAGACGATTTATGATCAAGCTGTAAAAGATGGCCATATGCCGCGAGAAGTGCGTGATAAACAGGTTTCTAATATTGTTCCACTGTATCAATCACTAAGTCGCGAGAAGATGAATGATATTGTTAAAGTGGATAGTAGTTTAATGGCAATGCAGCTAATGTTAGTTGCGCGATCCTATGGGTATGATACGAATCCGATTGGAGGCTATTATGAAGAAAAGCTTGCGGAGACATTCGGATTAGATTCAAATCGATATGTGTCTGTACTTATAATATCCATTGGAAAAGCACTGGAAACAGGGTATTCATCCTTGCGCCTCCCTGTGGAAACTGTCGCAACATGGAAGTAGATTCATCAAAGATATCACAGATACACATCATGATATCTTTTTTATTGAACGGTGAAAGTTAGGTGATAGTCATAAAAATAGAACAAACTTTTTGTTTAATCGTGTAAAATAGAAATGTAGTTATTTTAAAAACCAAATAAAGATAAACAAAATGTATTTAAAAGAACAAAACGTTCGATTGAATGAAAGGTATAAAAATAATGGATAAAGTTGAGCAGAGTATTGTGTTTTTACTAACGCCTAAATCAAAAATATCGACATTAACAGAAGAATTTACCATACGTCAATGTCTCGAAAAAATGAAACATTATGGGTATACCGCAATGCCAGTCCTAAACCAACATGGAGAATACATTGGGACAGTCAGTGAAGGAGATTTTTTATGGCATTTGCTTCAAAAAGGGGAATACAATATTGAAGCACAAGAAGATTATACGATTCATGATATTATTCGTATAACATGGAATACTCCAATAAAAATTGACGCAAAACTCGAACAAGTTCTCAATCAAGTAATGGATCAAAACTTTGTTCCTGTTGTGGATGATCGTGGAATGTTTATGGGCATTATTACGCGTAAATCAGTCATGCAATACTATTCGAATAAATACCTACAAAGTCCTAGTGCATAGGACTTTTGTTTAATCTACTTAAATAGATTGACTGTATAATTAAATATGATACTATTAGATTGTATACAATCTATATAACGGAGGAACATATGAGTCTATATCAATATAGTGTAAAAGATATTAAAAAGAATGAAGTGTCACTAAAGGATTATGAAGGTAAAGTATTACTTGTTGTGAATACCGCAAGTGGTTGTGGATTTACACCACAATACGAAGGATTGGAAAATTTATATAAACAATACAAAGATTCTGGCTTTGAAATACTTGATTTTCCATGTAATCAATTCATGAACCAAGCACCTGGAAGTGATGAAGAACTCGCATCTTTCTGTCAAATGAAATTTGGGACAACCTTTAAAACTTTCGCAAAAGTAAATGTGAATGGAGATGATGCGGACCCTTTATTCAAATATCTACGTACAGAAGCGCCTCATGAACATGAAGATGAAAAGGCAAACTCATTTAAAAAAGTATTAAATGATCTTAAACAAACATTTACAGGAGATTCTGTTAAATGGAATTTCACTAAATTCTTAGTTGATCGTAACGGTAAAGTAATTGCACGTTTTGCGCCAACTGTTAAACCTGAAGATTTAACTTCATTTATTGAGAAGGTACTCTAAATTATGCACGATCCTTTAAAGTTAGAAAACCAATTATGCTTCTCACTTTATACAGGAGCTCGTTCAATGGTACGCAAGTATAAACCTTTTCTGGATCCATTGAATATAACGTATACGCAATACATTTGTTTACTTGTATTATGGGAAAAAGATAAGATTAGTGTTAAAGAATTAGGAGAGAGATTAGTCCTTGATTCAGGTACACTTACACCATTAATAAAGAAACTAGAAACACAAGGATTATTAAGGCGAGTAAGACAAACAATGGATGAAAGAATGATATCAATTGAGTTAACTGAAAAAGGCTTAGCACTTAAAGATGATGCGAAAGATATTCCATTTAAGATTGTACAATGTTTAAACATTGACATTAAACAAGCAATTCAATTAAAAGAAACATTAGATTTATTTATTGAGAAGAATCCAACCTAATGGATTCTTTTTAGTTAGATATAGAGTAAAATGAAGATAATAAATCGTAGTGAAAGGAATAATATGAACAAAATTGACTTACATATGCATACAAGTATGAGTAATGATGGGACCTATACACCAGAAGTATTAACTAAGATGTGTCATGAAGCTGGTTTAGAGATAATTGCGATTGCAGATCATAATTCCACGAAAGCCTATTCATACGCTAAACCGATTGCGGATGCATACGGTATGCGATTAATTCCTGCAGTAGAGCTTGATTGTCATATTGATGGGACTAATTTACATGTACTTGGATATGGTATCGATCCATTTAATCCTGTATTTAATGAATATGAAGAATTTATTGCGTCACAAGAGCGTGAAACTTCTAAAGTTACAGTTGAAAAGATACGTGAACTTGGAATCCATTTAGATGAAGACGCATTAAAAACGATAGCGATTAATGGAGTTATAACAGGCGAAATGATAGCGGAAGTTGCACTACATGATCCAATCAATGAATCTAATAAACTATTATTCCCATATCTTAATGGGGGGACAAGAAGTGATAATCCATATGTAAACTTCTATTGGGATTATTGTGCTCAAGGTAAAGTTGCCTATAGTCACATCGACTTTAAAACAATCGATGAAATTGTGAAAATGATTAAAGATGCGGATGGATTTGCGGTATTAGCACATCCTGGGAATAATATTAAAACTAATGTAGAAATTTTCAATAAAATCATTGATAAAGGTGTTGAAGGAGTAGAAGTCTATAGTAGTTATCATAGTCCTGAAGTAACTACACATTACTTAGATTTAGCGCTTAAACATGATTTGATTATAACCATTGGTAGTGACTTTCATGGTAAGACTAAACCATCGATTCATTTAGGTAAGTTTGAAATTGATAATGAATCACTACTTACAAACCGCTTTCTAACTAAACTAAAATAAAAGAGGAAACGGATGAAATTAGTCATAATAATTGGAGATGCGGCAGTTGGTAAAATGACAGTCGGACAAGAATTGATGAAATTAACAGGTTTGCGATTGTTTCATAATCATATGGCAATTGAACTTGTGATTGATGTTTTTGGATATTATGAT
>DASSDQ010000143.1:0-22084 GCA_035697025.1 Erysipelotrichaceae bacterium
AATCATTGCGTTTGTACTTCCAGGGTTTGATCATAGTATCGCAAACATGGTAACATTCACAATGGGCGCGACAGCTTTCGGTGTAAACTTAAATTATTTCCAAGTGTTTATGAATCTACTTGTATCTACTTTCGGTAATATCTTAGGTGGATCAATCTTGCTTGCTCTGCCAATTTATTTAATTTATAAACCAGAATCCAAATTACATTAATTATTGATACTCTGTAACATTCAAAATAATTATTAATTACCTTAGTTATCTAAGGTTTTTTTAATTAAACAAAATTATTGTATATTTGAAACTATATTCTTCAACTATTCCTCGAACAAGGTATAAACACAAAGGAGTTTTCTATGTTAAAAGAATTAATCGCAAAATTATTCTCTAATGGTATCGTAGCTGGAGTAGGTAAAATTATTTTAGTTTCAACTGTTGGAATAACCACTGCCACAACAGGAGCATATTTATTTGGAGAAAATTCAAATACGTTATTTGATTCAAATAAAGTTGAGACAGAAGAAAATGACTCGATTTTAGCCACAGATCAACAAACTCAAGAAGAAGTAGCGGATGAAAATGACATAGAAACGAGTTCTTCTAAATCAAGTGATTCATCTGAAGTTTCGGGTATTAACGAATTTGTGGTAGATATTGTCACAGGTGCTTCTAAACTAATAACAGGAACTGTCAATGGTTTTAATGGTTCAAATCAGACAACAGATGTTAATACAGGTTCCTCTAAACAAACAACATCAACAACAGTTGGTACGAATCCACTACCAACTGAAGACACGAGTACAGGTTCAAGCCGTACAGTAAGTGTTGGTGGAACAATTGTTTATGTCGATGACGATGATGACGAAAATGAGTACGAAGAAGTAGAGTATGAAGATGAATCTGAGGATGAAGACGAGGATGAAGACGAACATGAAGATGAACATGAAGATGAAGATGATGAGGATGAAGATTAATATCAATTCACAAAAATAGACTTATAATGAAAGTAATTGGTAGACGATTGAAAATCCTCTATTCATCTAATCTTGAATGTCACATAAACACACTGAACTCTTTGAGACAATTTATCGCGCAACTTTTACCACGTTAAGCAAACACGTGTATTTTAAGGTAGCTCAATCAAGTGATGCGGAAGATATCATACAAATAGTTTATATCGATTTCTACAATTATATCGTTCGTAAAAATAAAACTGTAGATAATGTCCAGGCTTATTTAATTCAAATGGCAAACAATGAATTAAGTAAATACTATAAAAGAAAAGATGAACTTCCAATAACGTTTGATGAAGATAAACTACAAATTCTAGAAAATATGCAAGATGACTCAAACATAGAATTAGAGATCTTAAACTCAATTGAATCAGATGTAATATATAAACTAGTAAAAAAATTACCAATTATCGATCAAAAGATACTTGGAGCACACTTTAGATATGACATGACTTTTAAAGATATTGCGAATACCTTGAATTTATCAGAAAACACCATAAAAACACGTTATTATCGAGCGTTGAAAGAACTTAAAGAATTATTAACAAAAGATGAATATTAAGAAAGGAGTACTATGGATAAAATAAAACAAAGTTTTAAGGAAAATTTGATGAATGAAGATAAAATGTATCAAACCTTAATTACGAAAACAACAAAACATCATTATTTCAACATTTTTAGTAATAAATTGGTACTTTCATTCAGTATTGCATTACTTTTGATTTTCGCAATCATTCTTTCCAATCTACCTTCACTTGATATAAATAAAACTCCTTCAACAATGGGTGTATCTACACCATCAAATAAATTAGCCTATGCGATTGTTAGTGTTGATATTAACCCAAGCTTTGAATTATATGTAGACTTACAAGATATCGTAATTGAAATCCACCCCTTAAATGATGATGCTAAATCTCTTACATTAAACAAATTAATCGGATTACCTGTACAAGATGTTGTTGAGGATTTAATTAAACAGGCACAAGATTTAGGTTATATAAACCTATTAGATACTAACCAAGATACTGTAATAATTTCAACTATCTCGTATGGGTCAGATGGAGTAAAGCTAGTAAAGGATATACAAGTAAAATTACGTTCAAGTTTAGCAATCGATCGAAGTATAAAATCATACATTTTAAAGGCAACAGATGAAGATCGAGAAGAGGCAAAACGCGAAAACGTTTCCTTAGGTATTTATATGTTAAATGGGATTATTCAAAACAATGGTACTCCGATGAATGTGCAAACTTTTGTATCAGATTTGAGTAATTTAGAAATATTAGAGGAATATGCAGAGGAAACAACTGGTTCAGAACTCGTATCTGTTATTCAAGTACTTATTAATGAGTTAAATCGTTTGAAAGTTGATACAACTACTTTTCAAACTAGACTCAATACTCAAGGTGAGGACTTAGAAGAACTTATAGAAAATCTAAAAGATAAATTTGAATCAATGGGTTATAGTGAAAGCTCAGAAACAGAAAATAAAATTGAAAGTTCTGATGATCATGAGGATAATGAACCTGAAAACAGTGAAGAAGAACACGAAGATAATGAATCTGAAAATAGTGAAGAACACGAGGAAGATTAAAAAGAAAGAAACCCACAAGTTAATGTGGGTTTTATATTGGTATGGTTATATTGATTCAGTGTAATTCTTGAAATTCGTTAAAATTGCTAGCCAACCTTCACGTTGAAGTTCAACTGAATTCTCTCCTTCTGCTTCAAATGTTTCTACTACTTTTATTGAATCATTTTCAGGAATGAATTCTGTGCTGACTAAACGATCATCATCAAGCCGTGTGACAACTAATTTATTTTCCTGGATGTCAATGTAAGACCCAGAGAAATCAAATCCAAAACTTCCATCTCGTGCTTCCATTCGATAAACAAATTTCCCTCCAACGTTAAAATCATTGGTAGCTCGTGGCGAAAACCAGTCATCAGACGCATGATTCCAGTTAACAACATGCTTCGGATTATTCCAAGTATCCCAAACTTTTTCGATTGGTGCTTTTATGTTGGTTTCTATTGTGATATTTATTCTTTTTGTCATATTTCCTCCTTATACAATTAATAACTTTCTTGTATTTTGACTATAACAAAACTCTTTAAAACATACAATTCATATACATTTTAAGTGATACAATATTACTCTATGGAAATACTAGAACTAAAACACATATTACCAGATATGACTCAATGGGTAGATATTACAAAAGTAACTAAGGGTTGGTCACTTGATCATAAGTTTAAAGTTACCAATGCTCAATCCCAAAATTTTCTGCTTAGATTAACTGAAATAACTAATCTAGTACATACACAAACTGAGTTTGATTTATTAAGTCAAATGAATCTTCCTAATATTTCTACACCTATAGAAATTGGTTTAACCAATGATAATGCATATGTTTACACAATATATAATTGGATTGAAGGCGAGGATACAATTAATCACATACAAAGTTATACAAAAATTGATCAATATAAATTAGGGATAGAATGTGGAAAGCACTTAAGATTAATTCATCAAATACCCATTAAACAACCTAATCGTACTTGGGAATATCATTATACAAATAAAATTAATCGAAAAATCGAACAATTGAAGAATTGCCCTTTAGTGTTAGAAAATTCTGAAATCTATTTAAAATGCATTAAAGATACTATTCATTTACTTAAGAATCGAACATATACTTTTCAACATGGTGATTTCCATATTGGTAATACATTAATCAAAACAAATGGTGATTTATGCTTAATCGATTTCAATCGACATGATATAGGAGATCCATGGGAAGAGTTCAATCGTATACCATTCAGTGTTGAATTAAGTCCTGAATTTGCGAGTGGAAGTATTGATGGTTATTTTGACCATAATGTTCCAGAAGATTTTTTCCCATTACTTGCGTTATATACATCAGTTAATCAGATTTCTTCACTTCCTTGGGCTATAGCCTATGGTGAAAAAGAAATATCCACTATGATTCGATTATCTAAACAGACATTGGAATGGTATGATAATTTCTCAACATTTATCCCTAAATGGTACTGTTCTAAGAGTGAATAATTCTCATAAATTATATAACTTGAGAAATCACATTATTCTATCCATAATATAAGTATGCACTTAAAGATAAATACAATTTATTCAATTATCGAAAAACAATTTCCAGAATATAAGAATTTAATTATCAAAAAAGTTAGATTAAGTGGACATGATAATCAAACATTTCATTTGGGAAATGATTTTTCATTGCGCTTTCCTAGTCACTTCAACTATTCTACGCAAGTAATAAAAGAACATACATTTTGTAAAGAACTTCAGAAGAATATACCGATTCAAATTACTCATCCAATCGCATTAGGACAACCATCCGATCTCTTCCCCTATCATTTCTCAATCAATCGTTGGATTGAAGGTGAAGTTGTAACACATACGAATATCGATGATAAATCTCTATTTGCACATGATCTTGCGTGTTTCTTAATCAGTCTTCATCAATGCGATTCAAAGAATGGAACAACACCTGGATTACATAATTTTTATCGTGGTGGTGATTTATCTATCTATCATGATGAAACACTTAAAGCCATAGATAATCAGAATCTATTTAATAAATCAAAATGTTTAGAATACTGGTTATTAGGTGTAAATTCACGTTTTAATAAAGAACCCGTTTGGATACATGGAGATGTTGCGGTAGGTAACTTACTTGTAAGAAATGGTAAATTAAGTGCAGTAATTGACTTTGGGAATATTGCGGTTGGAGATCCAGCTTGTGATTATGTAATGGCATGGACTTATTTTGATCATGTATCGCGTCTTGTTTTTATTCGTTCTTTAGGTCTTGATAAGGAAACAATACATCGTGCTCGTGCATGGGCATTATGGAAAGCACTTATATCTTTAAATGATTCTACACATAAAGAAGACGCAATCTATACTTTAAATGAAATATTTAAGGAGGATGTATGACACAATTCATCACAAAAACAATAATCTCAGCGATTATAATCGCAATAATTTCCACTGTAAGTAAAAAATACCCTGGTATTGGTGGTATCATCGCATCTATCCCATTAAGTTCATTAATCGCGATGATTTGGCTATATCAAGAGACTCAGGATGTACAAAAAGTTATCACATTATCGAATTCAATTTTCTTGATGATATTTCCATCTCTAATATTCTTTTTAGTCTTACCATTCTTACTTAAACAACTAAACTTCTATCATGCAATCTTATTATCAAGTCTAATTTTGTTTATTACTTATGGATTGTACTACCAAATGTTAACTTTATTTAAAATAAAGATCTAAGGAGACACTATGAAAGAACTTGTATTGTATATCGCGCAAAGTTTAGATGGTTATATCGCAAGGACCAATGAATCTATTGATTGGTTACTCCTTTTTGATGATGAGAGTACGGCTGAGAGGTATAATCTATTTATGGATACCATTGATACAATTGTAATGGGATACTCAACTTATCGACAAGTTACAGAAGAATTGTCTGTTGATAATTGGCCATATAATGATAAAAAAGTATATGTTTTAACCCATCGAGAATTGGTAAATCCATACGGAGTTCAGTTTGTTCATGGAGATGTTTCTGAACTTATAAAATCATTGAAACAATCAACTGAAAAGAATATTTGGTTAGTAGGTGGTTCTAAGATTATTGAACAGTGTATGCGTGCTAAATTGATTGACCGATACATTATTACAATAATTCCAACCATTTTAAGTGAAGGAATCCCACTTTTCGAAAAAACACTTAAATCGACTCCATTAAGGCAAATTAAGACTGTTCAACTCAAGAATTGCGTTGAATGCGAGTATATCAACGTATAAATTAACGATTCTTTAACGGATGTGATATTATAATTAACGTGATTACAGTTATCATAAAGTTGATAGGAGCTTATGTCAGAAAACAAAAAACCCATAGAAACTAAAAATTTAAGCATTTTTTCCACGATGAAAACAAAATGGATTAAATACTATAAGGATAGTTTCCCAAAAGAAATGAAACATAGAAAGGCTAGGATTATTGCGTCTTGGACAATCATTGCCTTAATGATTTTAAGTATAATTGGTGGCACAATTGGTGTTACTTATATACAAAACATCGCAAATCAATCTCCTGAATTAAATCCAGAAGATTTCACTGCAGCGCAAAGTTCTAAAATCTTTGATTCAGAAGGAAATATTATTGCGAATATTGGTTTACAAATTCGTGAAAACATTGAATACGATGATTTACCTCAAAGTGTTGTTGATGCGTTTGTCGCAATCGAAGATTCACGCTTCTTTGAACATAATGGATTTGATATTCCACGATTTACTAAGGCAATCTTTGAGAACTTAAAAACAATGAGTTTCTCGCAAGGTGGTTCAACCTTTACGATGCAACTTGTTAAAGGAACTTACTTTGAAACCGAAGAGGCAACTGCTGTACGATCTGGTTTAGCGGGTGTTAATCGTAAAATCCAAGAAATTAAAGTCGCACTTCAAGCAGAAAATGTAATAAGTAAAAAAGAAATATTAACGTTCTATTTAAATAAAATAAATTATGGTGTTCCTAAAAATAGACGTGGTATTCAAACTGCGGCACAATATTACTTTGGAAAAGACATTAGTGAAGTAAGTTTATTGGAAGCAGCTGTATTGGCTGGTGTTATAAATGCGCCAAACTTGTATAGTCCAATTAATAACTTAGAATTATCTGAGAAACGTGCACATACTGTTTTAGATTTAATGGTATATCACGGATATATAACCGAATCTGAAGCTGAATTAGCTAAATCAGTTCCACTAGAAAATTTACTCGTTGGTGAATTAAGTTCTAATTCTGCGAATATAGCACATCAAGCCTATGTTGATGCGGTTATCGCAGAAGTAATTGAAATAACAGGACAAAACCCTGTTTCTGTTCCAATGCGCATTTATACCGCAATGGACACTACTTTACAGAATAAATTTGAACAAATTCAAAACGGTGAAGATGAAAGCGTATTATGGCCAAATGATATAATCCAAACCGCAATGGTTACACTTGATAATAAAACTGGTCAAATACTTGCGATTGGTGGTGGACGATTCTATGAAGGTGAGCGCTTGTTTAATCGTGTAACAGATATGAAACGTCAACCTGGTTCATCTGCTAAATTAATCTTAACGTATCCACTTGCATTCGAAGAATTAGGTTGGTCTACTGCACATACACTAGAAGATAAACCAATACGATATGAAGGCGTTAAAGATGTTATTATTAAAAACTTCGATGGCGTTTATCGTGGTAATGTTTCAATAGAATACGCAGTCGGTGTTTCACTTAATATACCCGCCATTGAAACAATGGATGCGGTCGTTAGTGAAATGGGAATCGCAAAGGTTGTTACATACTTAAATAATCTAGGATTCGATAATGTAAACAATAATAACTTTGACTTAGGATTCGGAATTGGTGGATCAAACTTCACCGCTTCACCTTTACAAATGGCTGGTGCATATCGCGCTATGTTAAGTGCAGGCGAATATGTTACACCACATACCGTTTTAAAAATTGAATTTATCGATGGTTCAGATGATTTTGTACCTGAGTATACCGCAAAAGAAGTATTGTCTGAAGATGCGGCATACATAACTGCATCCTTAATGGCAAACAACGTTTCAGGTCCTTACCGTAACTTTATGCAGATTTTACAACGTGGATATGAAGTATACGCAAAAACAGGTACATCCGATTGGGGTGAAACTGGTGTTGAATATGGAATCCCAGCTGGTTCCGCAAAAGATAAATGGATGATTGCTGGAACGAGTGAATTTACAACTGCAGTTTGGGTTGGATATGATAAAGCTGAAGCAAATCAAATATCACATATTACGCAATCTGTAATTAATATGAATTTACCTGGCAAGATTAATAATTCTATCCTTAAAACACTTTATGAAGACCGTCCAAATCCTGCAAATATCGCAAGACCAAATGGAGTCTCTGACATTAGAATCGTTAAGAATATTTATCCTTATATTGCGCCAAGTCCTTATGCAAGTTCAGATTTAATTGTTAGTGGATTAATCAAGAAAGAATTCGCAAACATTTCTGAAGCGTCCTATCCTATCGCAATCAACTTACCTCTCTCCATATCAAATGGAGAAGTAGTAGCTGGTCAATTAACTGGATATGAACCTTATGGTGGTTATTTAATGTATGAGTTAGTCGCTGGGCCAAGTCATGGAAATCTCGATATATTCGATCCTTACACTGGTTATTTCCAATATACTCATTATGGAGATTCTGAGAATGATAGTTTCACATTCAGAGTTAACAATGGCAGTGCATCTAATACAGCTAGAGTAAGTATTGCGCTTAAGAATCCAAAGTCAGAATAAAATAAACCCACAAAATCAATTGTGGGTTTTCTTTTAACAATGTGCTCCGCCAGGAACTTCCATTCGTTTTAATTCATTTTTTAAGTATAAATCTAATGCATCATCTAATAAAATAGGTTCACTTGAATATACTTCAATCCCATTTTCATGTAATAAATCATAAGCAGTTAATCCCAATCCTTTTATAACTAGTGCATTAACACCTAAACTTTTTAAATAAGCAGGTCTTAATTTATGAGTTTCTGTATCATTGAAGATTACTTCTTTCGATTTTACTTCACCATCTACAATTTCCACAAGCATAAAATCATTACATGATCCAAAGAATTCATGGACTAATTCGTTATTTTTCGCAATCGCTAATTTCATATTATCCTCCGTAGAAATTTATTATACTCTAACATCCTTGCAAAATCTTGTTTGATTATCTATTCTTATAAGAGTAAACCTATGAAACTATCTAACATCACACGTCAAAGAATACTATTATCAATTATCTATCTATCGTTTATTAGTCTTGGATTGCCTGATGGTGCATTAGGCATAAGTTGGCCATTAATGCGTCTAGATTTTAATCAACCGATTGAGGCTGCAGGACTAATCATCTTAATCACATTACCTCTTTCCGCATTCTCAAGTATTTATAGTCACAAACTATCTGATAAATTAGGCATTGGAAAAGTTACTTTTCTTAGTGCTCTTTTAACCGCAAGTTCTTTATTAGGCATTGCGTTTAGTAAAAACTATACGATGTTAGTTTTCTTTAGTATTGGACTAGGACTTGGACAAGGCGCTGTAGATTCGTTATTAAACACATATGTAGCGAAACATTATACATCTCGTCATATGACATGGCTTCATGGTTGTTGGGGGGTAGGTGCTACTTTAGGACCAACAATAATGACAAGTGTATTAAGACTTAACTTTAATTGGTCCGTCGCATATTTAAGTTTAAGCACACTCCAATATATTATTTCATTCATACTATTCTTAAGTTTAGGATTTTGGTTAAAAGATCAAATAAACACATCACATCATAAATCAAGCGCGAAATTTGAACCAAGAATGTTATTTGGTATGGCCCTATTCTTTTTATATTCTGGAATTGAACTTAGTATAGGATTATGGTCTAACTCGTATTTAATAGAAGTACTTGACTTACTCCCATCAACTTCAGGATTTTATGTTGCGAGTTATTATGGTGCAATAATGACAGGAAGATTCTTATCAGGAATCATATCAAATCGATTAGGTAATCGATGGATGATACGATTGGGTTTAAGTTTAGCAACCATTGGCGGTTTAACATTATTCCTATTTAAAGAACCCGTATACGTTCGTATTGGTTTAATCTTAATTGGTTTAGGATTGGCCCCTCTTTACCCTTCAATGATGCATGAAACACCTCGTCGATTTAACTCTGCACAAGCAAGTTTTTTAATAAGCTATCAAGTTGGTATCGCATATGTTGGTGGAACTCTAATATCAACGAGTCTTGGTTACTTATTCTCATCTTTCTCGATATCAATTCTCTTCCCAATTATTCTCTTATTATTAATCTTGATGTTAGGGATAAGTGAGATTTATAATCGATTAACTCCAATAAAAATGGATGCCTAAGCATCCACCTTTTTTTGTCCAGCAAATATTAATGATTTATTAAACAATAAACCAATTGTAATTATGATCATCATAATACCTGAGAATATTATTATGTAATCGATATCCCAAACATCTGCCAAAGGCCCAAATACCAACATACCAATAGGCATCATTGAACTTGATATCATTCCCATTACACTAAATACACGACCAAGATATTCAGGTTCAACCTTTTCTTGAATCATGACATAGGCTGGAGAATTATAATATGGAAGACTTAATCCAATAAGGAACATCGCAAGTAAGTAATACGCAAAATTTAGGGTTAATGACAGTGCAATTGATGCGATTCCCATCACAACTAAAGATACTGCCATGGTATGAATTCGATTCTTCAATCCTTCCCACATTGCGATACTAAAGCCCCCTAGCATCATCCCAGACGCAAAAGCAACTTCAATCATCGATAGACGCCATTCATCAGGTCCAAAGTTAAAAACTGTTTGAAGTGGTGATAAAAAAGCCATCGGCGCAACGAAGAATAATACAAGTGCTGTAAAAGTAAAGAATGGAATCAAAAAATGATGTTGTTTAATATAATCAATACCCATTTTTATATCATTAAAGTATTCTACCTTACCCTCATGTTTTGGGGTTAACTGAACATGTTTAACCTTGAAAATTAGTGTTAGTATACCAAGTACTGCAGTAACCGCATCAATAAAGAAAATCGTAAATAACGGAACAGTCGCAAGTAATGCGGCACTCAATACAGGTGATATTATCATCATGGATGATTGTATACCGTTATTAACTCCCTGCACTTTCATAAGTTTATCTTCTGGAATCAATTCGGGAATAAATGACTGAACTGCTGGCGTATGTACCGCATTACCAAGTGATCTAAACGCGGAAATGATCAACAATAATGTGACTGATCCATATCCAAAATAGAAAGCTAAAGCGGCGAAAAGAGTAATAATAGCGATAGATGTATCCGCTAAAACGATAATTTTCTTTCGATTAAAACGATCTACCCAAACTCCTGCAAACGGACTTAAAAATAAACTCGGGATAAATCCAGCTAGAATAGACAAAGTCATAATCAAACCAGATTTTGTTGTTAAGGTAATATGCCACATAATAGCGTATTGAACTAACATGGACCCAAAAAGCGAAATACTTTGACCGCCAATAAAATACGCTATGTTTTTCTTCCAATTTTTCATAGTGCTATTATATTAAATTATGATATGAAATACTTCTATTTCGCTTCTATTCTAGTCTGACATTTTGGACAATAGTAAATACTACCACCTAAATAGTTCTCTTTTATAATCGAAGTTCCACATTCAGGACAACCTTCTTTCATGCCTGATTGACTCATACTTGTTATATAACGACCTTTTTCTCCAAACAAATCACGTTCGGTATCTCTACCTCCAAGTTTTACAATTTCATCTGTCATGTTTTTTAATGTATTGAATAAATGTTCAATTTGCGCTGATGTCAAATGTCTTAACTTTGTCTTAGGATGTAAATGTGCTTTCCATAAAACATCTTGGCATAATCCATTTCCAAATCCAGGAATTCTCAGTTCAGTTGCTAAAAATGCTTTTAAACTTAAACCTTCACTATTTTCATTAACAAGTTTAATAAAATAATCTAGATTAAAACTATCACTAAAAACACTAGGTTTTTTCTTTGCGATAAAGTAATAAGGATTATCAAATACATCGGTATAACACCAAATACCACCATACATACGTACAGAAACAACAAAATAACTATGATCACTAAATTCGAGTAATAACTGATGTTTCAAATCTTGAATTGAAGTTAAATAACTTAACTGAATCCCTTCCGTAAAAACAAGATGACAATCTTCACAATCAACCTCTAACATTCCTCCATATGATTTAGCATACTTAAAAGACCGACCTAATAACATCGATTCGTATGATAAAGGATCACCATTAAACCATGCCCATTTATGCGGGTTTTGATTCACAATAACTTTTATGATTTTCTTATTCAAACATGATTGGTTAATTTGGCGGGATAAAACTAATGCTTCCGTTAGTTCAATCATAATTATCCCTCTTTTTTAATTATTATAACATTTCACAAAAAGGTGTTGACAACATTCGCCTATTGTATTATTGTATTAAGTGTCTAATACAATAATACAGAAAGGAGATTTATGGATCAATTCCAATCTACTCAACCAATCTATCTTCAAATTATGGAGAGGATTAAAAAAGAAATTGTTTCTGAGGTATTACTTCCTAAGCAACAACTTCCAACCGTACGTGATTTAGCGATTCAGTATCAAGTGAATCCAAATACTGTACAAAGAGCATTAAGTGAATTAGAGCGACTCGATTTGGTTAAAAGCGATCGAACAGTTGGTCGATTTGTCTCAGATGATTTAGAACTTATTCAGAGTTTAAGAAAACAAATGATTATGGATAAAGTCGAAACCTTCGTAGATGAAATCAATCAACTCAAAGTTACTCAAGAAGAAAGTATGAACTATATAAATCAAGCATTTAGGGAAAGGAATAACAAATGATTGAACTAAAAAATGTTAGTAAACGCTACAAGCAAACTGAGGCATTGAAAAATGTATCATTAAGCTTAAAACCAGGTCAAATTGTTGGAATATTAGGACCAAATGGTTCTGGTAAGACAACACTAATAAAGATATTGAATGGATTATTAAGAGATTATAGTGGTGAAGTATTAATTGAAAATCAGGGTGTTGGCGTACATAGTAAGAATTTAATTTCTTATTTACCTGATCAAACTTATTTAGCAGATTGGATGACGGGTGAAAAAGCGATTACTTTATTTAAAGATATGTATGTAGATTTTGATGAAACGAGAATGCGTGATTTATTGTCGAAGCTAAAACTTGATTCTAAACAATCCATTAAGACAATGTCTAAAGGGATGAAAGAACGTTTCCAATTAGCTCTAGTCATGTCACGAAAAGCTAAGATATACATTCTAGATGAACCTATTGGTGGGGTTGATCCTGCTGCACGCGAATTAATCTTGAATACAATTCTAGATAACTATGCGTCTGATTCACTCGTTATTATATCTACGCATATCATTTCCGAGATTGAACAAATCTTTGATACAGTTGTCTTTCTAAAAGATGGTGAAGTTGTTTTATGTGATGAAGTTGATCAAATTCGTTCAACGCATAATAAGTCGATAGATGAATTATTTAAGGAGGTCTTCAAATGTTAATTAAATTAATCAAGAATGATATTAAATCAAGTTACCGTGAGTTATTTCCTCTATATGCTGGATTATGCTTGTTTGCGATAATAGCGGCAATTTCCGTTAATCCAGAAAGAGAATGGTTATCCATCGTAACAGTCTTACCTTTCTTCGCTTTATTTATTGCGACATCGGTTATCTTAACACTTACGATTATTAAACTATTTACGAATCGATTATATTCCAAAGAAGGTTACTTAACCTTTACCCTTCCAGTTTCAACTTTCGAGACATTCATGTCTAAGATTATTACTGCAGGCATTTGGATTCTACTTACTATGGTAGTTTATATTGTGGCGACATCATTATTTGCTGGATTATGGACATTATTAAATTGGGATATGATTAAAGTCGAGTTTGTTCGATTTGAGTATATTTGGAATCAGATTCCTTGGAATGAAATTATTCCTGAAATTATTAAGTTATTTACGATTAGTCTACCGCAAACCATTATTGGGATTGTGTATACTTGTTCTATGATTCTTATCACAGTCGTATTTGTGAATACGAGTTATGTATCAAATAAGAAATTATTGATTGGAATCATTGTTTACCTTGTACTTAACTTTATATTTAACAATATTAATTCAAATGTCTTATCAGATTGGTTATTATATCAAGAGAATTATGGCTTTGAAGTTAATTGGTTAATGTATGGTTTAGATTTACTCTACTATGGATTAATAAGTGTTGGATTAATCGCTGGATCTATCTGGTTGAATGATCACAAATTAGAATTAGAATAAACTCCTTCGGGAGTTTTTTTTAACTTATACTGTGCAAATCATATAAACTTAAGTAATTTAAGTGATTTTGCACCATTTTTTTAACTATTTAGAACATATTGATTAATAAAATGTTGTATGTAAAAAAATGTTGGTTTATAATTCATTTACGGCTATAAGGGGAATTGTGTGGAAGCTCTACTTTGGGGATGTGTAGGATTTGGCGTATTATACCTCTTTGATTTTAACAAAGTAAAGAAGATTCATCCTTGGATAAATAGTTTATTCTCAGTCGGTGTGGCTTTACTTGTGTTTTCTACAGGCACAATATATTTCAACCAAACCTCCGATTTTGTTTTACCAAATAATTTAAGTATTCTTTTTATCGTCTTATCATTTATTAGCGCATGCATGATGTTTTATGCACTCTTTGGCGCACTTCCCTTCAAATCCACCTATGTTTCCGGTCAAGGCAATCGAGTCGTTGATACCGGTTTTTATGCATTGTGTAGACATCCAGGTGTATGGGGATTCTTCTTCACTTACTTCTTTCTATTTTTGGCTAGTGGGAAGTGGATGATGTTTTATGCGACAGTTCTTTGGACCATAATGGATATTATCCATGTTTGGGTTCAAGATCGATATTTCTTTCCAAAAACACTTATTGGTTATACAGACTATCAAAAAACAACACCTTTCCTAATAATAAACAAGGAAAGTTTCCGACGCTTTCGTACTACATTACTAAAGGGGAACTAGCTAGTGAATTTTGATCAAATGCTTAAAACTAAAAGCAAAGAAGAAATATGGCAGCGTTACTGTAATTTTTTGGATATGAATTTACATGAGTTTATGGAAATTCAAAACCAATTATTGATGGAACAAATCGAACTTTACGCAAACTGTGAACTCGGTCAAAAGATTATGAAAGGTCAGAAACCTCGTAATCCTGATGAATTCAGACGTATTGTTCCTTTAACTGATTATGAAGACTATGCGGATTATTTACTTCCGAAAAATACAAAAGTATTACCTGCTGAACCTGTTGTTTGGATTCAGACTACTTGGGAAGGTGGTAAAGCACCTATAAAAGTAGCTCCTTATTCCGCAAGTATGATTGCGTCTCATCGCGAAATTGCATTTACATGTATTATGTTAGCGACGAGTAAACGTAAAGGTCATTTTGATTTAAAATCGAATATGAATTTCCTTAATGGAATGGCTCCATTACCCTATATTACAGGCTTACTCCCTTATACTTTACAAGGTGAATATACTGTAAACTTTATGCCTGGAATTGATGCAGGCAATAAAATGTCTTTTGGCGAACGTAATAAAGTTGGCTTTAAGATGGGCATTCAAAAAGGTATTGGATTATTTTATGGATTAAGTAGCGTAATCTTACGTATGAGTGAAAACTTTGCGGAAGGTGGAACATCTTCAAATGGATTAAACCTTCTCTCTTTTGATATTAAACAATTAGTCAAATTTGCACGTGCTAAAGTTCGTACAAGAATTGAAAAGCGTCCAATGTATCCAAAAGATGTATTTGAACTCAAAGGATTTGTTTGTGCAGGGACAGATACAGCACATTTCAAAGATAAGATTGAAGAATATTGGGGAGTTAGACCTCTAGAGATATTTGGTGGTACTGAGGCAACCTGTATTGGGACTGAATCATGGAGTAAGAGTGGATTAATTTTCTTCCCAGAAGTTTGTTTCTACGAATTCATTCCTATGGAAGAATTCTATAAGAACTTACAGGACCCAACGTATGTTCCTAAAACATATTTAATGAACGAATTAAAACCGGATCATTATTATGAAATCGTTATTACTACGCTTAAAGGTGGCGCATTTGCACGTTATCGAATTGGTGATGTATTTAAATGTATTAGTTTAAAACGTAAACAAGATGGTATTAATTTACCTCACTTTGAATACATTGATCGCGTTGATCCAGTTATTGATTTAGCAGGATTTACACGTATTACTGAAGGTACGATTAATGAAGTAATTAAGCTATCTAAGTTAAATATCGAAGATTGGTTCGCATGTAAACGATATAATGATCAAAAGAGACCTTATATGGCTTTATATATCGAATTAAATCTTAAAGATAATAGTTTAGGATTAGAAGATCCTGAACTTATAAAAGAACATTTAGAAGTTTACTTTAAATATCTAGATGATGACTATAAGAGTTTAAAGAAAATGTTAGGAATTGAACCGTTAGAAGTAATTGTATTACCAAATGGTTCGATTAAAAACTATACACAAAGTATTAAGCATAAGATGGCTCGAGTAAATCCTTCACATTTCGATGTGACTGAAGTACTTAAGACAAGCAATTTAAAAGGGAAAGCGTAAGGAGAAGCGATGGTAATTCATAACCTTATCTATTGGGGATTACCGACACTTGCATTGGTTATAAACGCAATGCTCTTTTTCATGCTCGCTATTTCCAAAAAAGATAAGTTAATCATCTCATTTATGTTGTATGTGGCTGTAATGATCTTCTGGGCAGCTTCTTCTCTCTTAATGAAAGCTGAATTTGCGCCAAACGTACTGTTCTGGTCGCGTGTAATGACCGCATGTATTACGTTTGTTCCTTATTTCTCCTATATATTTATCAGTATATTTACATCACAACTTAAGAAACTACATGTATTTGGTTGGTCAATCGTTATTGTTGGATTAATCGTTATGCATGCATTAGGTCTTACTGTTAGTTCTGCAGAAATTCTTACACTTACCAATTCATCTGGTGAAGTATATAAAGAAGTATCATATCAACTTGGAATTTTGGCTTATCCAGCATTTGGAATAATGTTTATCTTGTTATCAAGTAGTATGTTAAAAATGCGTAATGCGTTTAAACATGGTGTAAAAAACACAAAACGTTTATATCCTGTGTTATTAGGCTTATTCATTTTATATATCGGTTTCGCCTTAAATGTATTACCAGCTGTTGGTAAGTATCCTGTTGATTTTGCGGCAGGTATCATAACTTCATCATTACTCATGTATGCGATTTATAAAGAACACGTTGTTGAATTAAGAATTGTCGTGACACGTACTTTAATCTTTACCTTGATTATGACTGTTTTGTTTGGTGGCGTCGCATTGTTGGTTAATGGATTACTTGATTTCTTCGATCAGTTCAATAATGGATTAAGTCGTGAAATATTCGTATTACTAACAAGCTTAATTACAATTATTATTTTCCAACCGTTATTCAGTTTAATTCATCGTTTAGTTGATAATTATTTCTATAAGAAAGAAAATCATCAGAATAATCTAATTAAAAACTTTACATTATCCGCATCAAATAACTTAAACTTAGAACATTTAGTACAAGAATTATTGAAAGTAGTGTATCAACTAACAAACAATGATGAAGTCGCAATATTCTTTAAGAATAGTCAAAATGATGATTATTCGTATTATGCGTCATGCAAGAAGTTAAATCGTTTAAGTTTAAACATTCGTCAAAATCATCCATTTGTTCAATGGTTCTTACAGTTTAATGATGTTATTAAAGAAGAATATTTAACTACTCATCCAATATTTAAGACATTATGGGAAAAAGAACGTCAAGATTTAGTACTTATTCGTTTCGAAGCTGCAGTAGCGCTTAAATATAACAATGAAATTATTGGGATGTTAATCATTTCATCAAAAGATTATGCGACATTATTAAGTAATGAAGATCTAAATGCTGTATCCACATTATGTGCAACAGCCGCAATCGCTATGTCTAATGCGCGTATGTTTGAGAAGTTCCAACAAGATGCGATTATGGATAGCTTAACTGGTTTATATAATCATCGTTTCTTTATTGAACAACTTCAAAAGTTGACTAAAGATTTACGTTCACAAATGGTTTCTCTCATTATGATTAATATCGATATGTTTGCGTTATTTAACGAAATATACGGTCATTATGCAGGGGACTTAGTCTTACAAAGAGTATCCGACGCAATTCGCTTTGTGAATGGAGAAAAAGGTACGATTTGTCGATATGGCGGTGACGTATTTGCGATTATCCTTCCATATGTAGATTCTAGAACTGCTTATGAGTTATCTGAAAGAATTAGAGAGCGTGTAGAAACAACTTCTATGGCTAAAGGTAACGAAATAACACGTAATATTACGATTTCAACTGGTATCTGTTCTGCCCCTTCTATCGCAAGCGATGATAAAGACTTAGTTGCGAAAGCGACAGCCGCATTACGTTACGCTAAAATTACAGGTAAGAATAAATCAGTCATCTTTAATCCAGATATCCATGATCAAAAAGTAAACGATTCTGCTTCAGATGAAATGAATATGGCCACAATCTATGCACTAACCGCTGCGATTGATGCGAAAGACCATTACACCTTTGGACACAGTCAACGTGTTGCACAATATGCGACAGCGATTGCGAAAGAAGCTGGTGCTGAAAAGGAAGAAGTCGAAATGATACGTCAAGCTTCCCTCTTACATGATATTGGTAAGATAGGAATTCCTGAACACATTTTAACGAAATTCACTCGTTTAGATGATGAAGAATATGAAGTTATGAAAATGCATGTCGATATGTCAATTACGATCATCAAATATTTACCTTCATTTGGACATGTTATACCAGCAGTAGTTGGTCATCATGAACGTTGGGATGGTAGTGGATATCCACGTCGCATTAAAGGTGAAAACATTCCATTTGCGGCACGTTGTATCGCAGTTGCGGACGCATTCGATGCGATCACATCAAATCGACACTATAAAACACACTTAAGTATTGATTATGCATTAGATGAAATTGAAGGCAATGCAGGTAAACAATTCGATCCAATTCTTGCTAAGATATTTGTAAAATTAGTTAGAAGCGGTGAATTAATTATCGAACCATCACGTAGTACCGCAAGTCCTGCAACGATGAATTTATATCAATAAAAGAATAACCCACTTGGATTATTCTTTTTTTATGTCATAATAGGATAGATTATGGAAAACCAAGTACGATTAAACAATTATATTAGCGCAACTGGATTATGTTCACGACGTGAAGCAGATACTCTTATTGAAGAAAAACGAGTAAAAGTAAATGGCGTTGTGGCTGTTTTAGGCATGCGTGTAAATGAAGATGATGAAGTTAGTGTCGATGATAAGATATTAAAAGCGAAACAGAAGTTTGTGACACTTGCTTACTATAAGCCAGCAGGTATTACGTGTACGAGTGAACCTGATGTTAAGGGGAACATTATTGATGCGGTTAATTATCCAGAGAGAGTCTTCCCTATTGGTCGTTTAGACAAAGAAAGTGAAGGACTTATTCTACTTACCAATGATGGTAGTATCGTAAACCAAATATTACGAACTGAAAATGAGCATGAGAAAGAATATGTTGTTTATGTTCATAAACCAATCGATCGTGAATTTAAATACGCGATGGAACAAGGTGTTGAAATATTTAATCCAGTTAAAAATGAGATGACTGTTACAAATCCTTGTACTGTTAAAATTATTGGAGAAAAGAATTTTAAGATAACCCTTAAACAAGGACTTAATCGACAGATTCGTCGTATGTGTTCTGCATTAGGTTTTAAAGTAGTTTATCTAAAAAGAATTCGTATTATGAACCTTACATTAGATAATCTAAATAAAGGTCAATATCGTATTCTAAGTGATGAAGAATATAATGATTTAATTAAACAACTTTAGGTTGTTTTTTTATCGAACATAAAAATAGAATAACGCTTAAAGGTATCATAATATAGTTTGCATATGCACCTGGTGCTGTATGTGTTGTAACAATCGGTTTAATCTGACCAATTAGAATTCTTAATGTATATTCGAGTGTTAAACTCAATATCATTAATGGAACTAAGTTTGGTTTAAGAAATAGAACATACATATAAAATAATCCAATAATTAGTTGAGATATCCCCCACATGGCGAACATGAATATGATTGCTTGACTTGCTTCATACGCGTATAAATCAAGTGGAATCCCTGCAATACTATTAGCACCACCATCCATACTAAATATATGTATTAAACTTCTAATAATTGTTATTGAACTAAGTATAAAGAAAATAACACTTATCCATTTTTTGTGATTAAATTCAAACATTTTTCCCCTTAATAAAAACACGGTTAACCGTGTTATTTAGCTCTATTCTTAGATACCGCAATAAGTATTTCACGCGTTAACTTGCAAGCTAGTGCAGTACTTGCGCCAGATTGATCGTAAATCGGTGATAATTCATTCACATCAATACCTACAACATTTAAATGACTCATTGCCAATACTGCATTTAATAACTGAGTAAAGTTAATTCCACCAGCTTCAGGTGTACCTGTACCCGGGAAATTAGATGGATCTAATACATCTAAATCGATTGTAATATACACTGGTTTTCCCTGTAATTGAGGCAAGATATCAACAAGTGTATCACATGAACTCTTTTCAATATAACTGTGTTCTTGTGCAAATACAAATTCTTCGCGTGCTCCTGAACGTAATCCAAAGTGGAAAATCTTATGATCACCCACTAAGTCGTAACAACGTTTTAACACTGTCGCATGTGAATAATATTCACCATAGTAAGTATCTCTTAAATCAGTATGTGCATCAAAGTGAATAATATGTAAATCAGGGTGTTCTTCAAATACTGCACGAACACTTCCATACGTTACTGTATGTTCTCCACCAATCATGAAAGGAATCTTCTTATCCTTCACAATGACCTTAGCACGCTCATAAATCGCTTCTAACGCACGTTCTGCACTTCCGAATGGGAGAATTAGATCTCCACTATCACAAACACTACAAGCCTCTAATCCATAATCTGAGTATGGACTATATAATTCTAAGCCAATGGATTCAGTACGAATCGCAGAACTCGCAAAACGTGTTCCAGGACGATATGAAGTTGTGGAATCAAATGGTGCTCCAAATAATACAATCTCCGCATCATCATACTCACTAACACATCCAACAAATGTTTGTACATTCTTATTTAATGTCATAATCTAATAGCTCCTTTACGTAATTTGGTAAGGCGAAACAGCCTTTATGTAATTCGGTATTATAATACCGAGTCTTTAACCCTAACTGATTAAACTCATCTTCTTTTAAATCCTTAACAGGATCATACTTCTTACTCGCAAATCCAAACAACCAATACCCAGAAGAAAATGTCGGAATATGGGCTTGATACATTCTAACAATCGGAAACTTTTCTTTAATCCTTTTATGTGATTTCTGAATCGCCTTCACATTAAAGTCATAATATGGACTCTCATGTTGATTAACTAAGATTCCATCTTCCTTCAACGCATTATAACAGTTTCCATAAAACTCACGTGTAAATAAGCCCTCACCTGGTCCAATAGGATCTGTTGAATCAACCAAAACTAAATCATATGCTTTCTTATTCGAACGAACAAACTTCAAACCATCTTCATAATAAATAGTAACTCTTGGATCATTTAACGCATATGAAGTACTTGTAAAGTGTTCTCGACAAACCTTTACAACTTCTTCATCAATTTCAACCATATCAATCTGTTCTATTCTAGGATAACGTGCTAATTCACGAATCGTACCGCCATCCCCAGCCCCAATAACTAATACTTTTTTAATATTTGGATTTACAGCCATAGGCACATGAACTAACATATCATGATAAATAAACTCATCTTTTTCCGTCATCGTCACATTACCATCTAAAACAAGCATTTTACCAAACTCTGGCGTATCGAATACATCAATACGTTGAATATCAGTTGTAACACTCGCTAATTGACGATCTGTACGAATCGAGAAACGTACATTATCACTATGTTCTTCAGTAAACCAATATTCCATTTAATCCTCCAAGACATTGATATATTCAATGTTCACATCTTCTATACCCGTCAAGAAACTTCCAACTTCCTTCGCATACATTATATAATCAATCGCTACCTGAGTAATTTCTTCACCTGGGGCGATAATAGGAATACCCGGAGGATAGACCATAATCGATTCACCACTAATACGATTTAATGAA
>DASSDQ010000144.1:0-3300 GCA_035697025.1 Erysipelotrichaceae bacterium
CCACGCGTAGATGTCAAAATTTTGAAGATTGCTGCGACACCTGCAGCGACTGCGACATAGAGTAAAAGCGATGATGTGGCCATAAAATACCTCCACTCTTATATAGCATTCTGTTACTCTTTATCCTAATTTTTCTTTTAATGTTTCACATTTGGTCATTAAGATACTTAATTGAATTCTCATTTTTTCAATATCTTCTTTTTGATCATTCCATTGAACAAATTCTAATAAATTATTACTTTCAATGACTATTTCTTTTATTAATCGCTCATTTACCTTTTTTTCCATGGAATGCTCCTTTTAAATCATGATTAAAATCAGTATACTAAGAAAAAAGGAGTTTGTATGCAAGACAATCATCTATCATTAAAAGAACGCCTTTCCTTTGGTTTAGCTGGTTTAGGTCAGAACATGGTTTATAATTATGCGACTGCTTATATCATGGTGTTTTATACCGATGTCGTTAAGTTATTACCCGTCGCAGTAGGAACTTTAATGTTAATTGCTCGTGTATTTGACGCGATTAATGATCCAATAATGGGATCATTAATAGATCGTACTCATACAAAAAAAGGCAAACTCATTCCATACTTAAAAGCGATTCCAGTCCCAATGGCTGTATTCACGATTCTGGTATTTTTTGTACCTGATATGAGTTATACCTTACGTTTAATCTATGCTTATGTAAGTTTTATCCTTTGGGATATTATGTATACCGTAAGTGATGTACCTTATTGGGGTTTATCGGTTGCGATTACGCCAAATCCTGGTGAACGATTAAAATTAATCAGTTTAGCTCGAATCTTATGTAATATTGGTTTAGCTGTTTCCATTGTAATACCACCATTAATGATTTCAGCATTTGGTGGTGGTGCATTTGCATATTTTATTACGGCATGTGTCATGGCTATTGTGGGTAGTTTACTCTTTAGTTTAGTTGGATTATACGCTAAAGAAAGAACGACTGTAGAGAACCAAGAAGTAGCGCCAATCACAATATTATTAAAGAATAAACCTTTAATCTATCTACAATTATCACGTTTCTTACAAGCGTTTAGAATGGTTATTGCGACTGCTGGTTTGTACTTCGCTAAATATAATATGAATGATGAAGCCGCATTTTCTATATTAGGTGGTTTATTAATCGCCGCAATGATTGTCGCAATGTTAGTTACACCTTATTTGAAGAAGTTATTCTCGAAGAAACAACTTTATAATTTCTCGTTATTATTAGGTTTTGCGAGTCATTTATTAATGTTTATCCTAGGATTTGAAAATATGACTATAAACTATATCTTGTTATTTGTATCAGGATTATCGTTAGGATTAAATGATGTTATAACGTATACATTAGTTGGAGATTGTGTTGATTATCTTGAATACAAAACAGGTATACGAACTGAAGGTATAAGTTTCTCACTTCATACCTTTACGACTAAACTACAATCAGCATTTGGATTATTCTGGATTGGGATTGTTCTAAGTCAAGTTGGATTTGTTGAAAATATCCAACAATCACCGATTGCGCTAAATGGAATATTCTCTCTGATATCGCTATTCCCAGCTGTTGCGAGTCTTTTGGCAATAATCCCAATGTTCTGGTTTAAGTTTAGTGAAAATGAACATGAATCTATGTTAGAATCGATGAATCGAAAATAAATGCACTTATCAAAGTGCATTTTCTTTTAAGATTAACTTCGCAAAATGTGCAACTCCTGCATCACGTGCGCTTGGCATAATATGATCTACAATCGCTAATACTTCTTCATTAGACTCTTTTAAACTTGCAGATATTCCAACAGCTTCTAACATCGATAAATCATTACTTCCATCGCCAATTGCGGCAACTTCATTAAGCTGTATATTTAACTGTTCACATAACTTTGTTAAACCCAGTAATTTGGATTGTCCTTTTGTCTGAACATCCATATACCAAGGTAATAATCGTTCAATACTTAGTCTGGATTCAAATTCACGCACAAATGCGTCCATCCCATTGATTTTCGCATCGACTGGAATATTCAATGAACATTTCGAACTTTCCAAGTGTAAGTCATCCACATGACTTATCCATTTAATCTTGAAGTTACCATGATACTTTTCATGTTCAATCGCTTGATCATAATATGAATAATACAATATATCATCTTGAACGCATGAGAAATATAGATTATGCTTTATCGCAAAATGATAGATTTCCTTAACATCTTTTAATGGCATTTTCGCTTGATGATAAAAATCACCTGTACTTAAATCAAGTACTTCAGCTCCATTACTCGCAATAATATAGCCTCCATTTTCTTTAAGATTAAGTTGATCCGCTATTTCCATCATTGCTGGAATAGCTCGTCCACTCGCTAATACAATTTTTATACCTTGAGCTTGAAGCTTCTTAATTTGCTCAATATTCTCTTTTGGGACCCCTGTCGTGTGGTCAAATATCGTTCCGTCGATATCACTTACAAATAATTTTATCATTTAAACATTTTACCATAAAACAAACATTCTGTTATACTATTGCTTGGAGTAATGAACAACTATGAACCTACCTAAAATATTATTCTTTGATTTCGACAATACATTAGTCGATAATAAAACACATACCATTCCTGCTTCTGCGATAGAAGCATTAAAACAAGTTGTAGCGAATGGATATAAAATAGCAATTGCGTCTGGAAGAAGTTATCCTTTATTAAAACTAACCGGTGTATGTGAACTTGTTCCTTGGAGCGGATATTGTTTAAACAATGGTCAAGTTGTGATGAATGGTAAAGAAGAATTTATTCATCATCATACTTTACCGCATGATAAAATTCTCGAAACAATTGAAATTGCGAAGAAATTGGGCTTTAATTTATTCTTTAGTTCACTTGGAAATGATTTCTTGATGGAAGAACCGAATGAATATGTCTATGAAGCACATAATTTCTTTAATGAACCAATTCCACAAATAGGTGTTTATACAAATCAACCAATCGATAAAATATTGGTCTATGCGCCAAAAGGATATGATTATGCGCCTTTTAAAGCAATCGATGGATTAAGTACGTTCATCTCAGTTAGTACTTACGCTGATTTAGCAACCACGGGTATTTCTAAACATAGCGCAATACAAGAATTATGTTCTGCACTCGATTTACCAACTGAATATGCCGCATTTGGTGATTCTCAAAATGATATGGAAATGTTAAAAGGATCGACACTTTCCGTTGCGATGGGAAATGCAGACCCTAAGTTGAAAGATATTGCGATGATAATAACAGATGATGTCGATAAGGATGGAATATTCAACGCACTTAA
>DASSDQ010000145.1:0-7356 GCA_035697025.1 Erysipelotrichaceae bacterium
TTACAAATAATTAGTTTGCTGTTGGTATTGTCTGCGGCCATCCATACAACATTGTCTGCATGACGACCTGCGCCACCGCCACCATCGACCAGGCTAGCCCATATTTCAGCTATTTGATTTTCATCGTTGATCTTCTGACCTGTAGTATTTGCTTGGATCGCCGCAAAGAAAACAGTCTTCTTCGATGCCATAACCAAATGGCGATAAAACAAGTCTGTGAGTCTGCTGATTGCATTGTATGTTTCAAGCTTTCCAATTAGGGTACTAAACTTAATATAGTCATAAACGATTATGTCGTAATTCTGCAAATTTATTTCAGCAAGTTGTGCGACAAGATCCTCTTCACTTAATGGATCTAAAAATCCAACACTTATTCCCGCATAGTTTTCAGGCTTATCGGGGATGTGATCCTCTTTAATAGTGATCTTCTTACCGATCTCTTTATCTGATTGTTCGGCAGTAATATAAAGTACTTTCATGCCTAACATTGCAGTACGTACAGCGATATTTTGTAAATAGGTACTTTTACCTACATTTGACGGCGCAACTATCATATTAAGCTTTTGCGGCAAAACAGTGATAGGGAAGAGTGGCAGTTTAATTTTGTTCTCATTCACGAACTTTACGTATTCATCTATTTCATTACGATTGCTTACAGTGTTGATTGTACGAAAGTGTTTATTGCTTTTCTTCTGACTATTTTCATTAGAAGGCGAAGGTTCCGTTTTTTCTTCAAAAGCTTGATCAAAATCATTCCATAGATTATCCATTACTTACCTCTTAACTTGATCATTGCAGTAGCTAACTTATTTTGCTTCGCATCAAGTTCAAGAAATGCTTTTTTAAGTAACTCAAAATCACGTGGATCGATATTAGACTTTTGATCATTTGCATTAATATATATATTGGTGTCAACTTGTTGCGTTTTAGCAACTAATTCATATCTTTCTTTCATGTATTCTGCGGCGTTAATTGCGTCTGATTTGATTAAAAATTGACGTCGTTTTTCATTATATAGTCTTTCTTCGAGTAAATTGTCGAAAACTAATTCTCCTTTCTTATTTCTTGTCATATACTAATTTACCTTATTGAAAGTCTCGATGTATGTAATGAGCTTCTTTGTTTTCTCAACGATTTCTTTATTCGTAATTACGTATTCGTGTTTAGCTATAAAACTACAAACCATTTCTAATTTTGATGCATCAAACATTCTTGATCCATTTAACCAGTGTGAGATAAGACTTCCATCAACTGCTAGATAATCTGCGAGCTCGGCTCTAGTGATTGTTTTACCAACTCTTCTCGCTCTAAAAACGAGTTCACTGAAATAACCAGCAGTGAGCTCATTGTATTCTTTATTCGACATTATAATTCCTCCGATAGAGTCTTATATGCTCTATCTTTATACTATAATTATATCAAAAATTTGTGAAAAAGTCAAAATTTTGCACAAGCAGGTTTGGGTATCTGACTTCTAGGATCCTAATTTTTACTGTATCGGGTTCGATTCGGTCCTAAATAGTGGCAAAACACCCTCTCCACACTACAAAAAATCTTCAAAACACCCACCAAAAAGCCCGATCCATACCCAAAAGTTAGACTATTTATGGTATACTAAATATGTAGTTAGTGGGCCTGAACCGATATTATAATCAGTGGGTCTTTCAAGATATGCTTATTCTATAAGGCTTTTTAGAATTTGGTATGAACTTATGACTCTTAATCAGTGGGTCGACGGTTCGAGCCCGTCACGAGTCACCATCGTGTAATTTAACCTATATATAAGATATAGGTTTTTTATTTGTGTATTATCATATTAGCTTGACTTAGATACCTTTGATTGAAATAATGAAATCAAGTAAGGGTAATTATGCTCAATGGATATATTTTAAAAAGTGTATTAATTGGAACAATGGTTTTGTTAGTATTTGGCATTTTTAATTTGCCTTATGGGTTTTATGAATTATTAAGAGATTGCGTTTTTTGGGGATCGATTTATATATTATTTAAATTAAGAGATATTAATGAGAATAACATTATTGTGTTTTCTATACTATTTATTATTGGTTGTATAATCTTTAATCCAATAATGAAGATCCAACTCGATAAAGAAGTATGGACAATAATTGATGTTATATATGCGTTTATTTATGGAGTATTCTATTTATATTGTATAAAGCATGATTACATCTAAATTATTAAATTTGCCTGTCTAGTAAGATAGGCTTTCTTTTTACCCAATATTTAACATGAAAATGATTAAATGAAAGAAAAATGAAATATTTTCACAAATAATGTAAAATAATGATTGAATTTCACATAACTTTCATTTATAATCAACTCATATTACCAAAGGAGGGTATTTATGAAGAGAATTCTAGCGATAGTAGCAACAATCACTTTACTGTTCTCAGGCTTGACGGCTTGTGCAGCAGAAGAAGCAGTTGCGGAAACAATTAAAGTAGGTTTAAACGTAGAATTAACTGGTGAGGCCGCTGTTTATGGTACACCTGAAAAGTTAGCTGCTGAATTAGCGGTTAAAGAAATTAATGATGCTGGTGGAGTTCTTGGTAAACAAATTGAATTAGTTGTTTACGATACAAAAACTGATACTGCAGAATCAACAAGTAATGCGACTAAATTAATGACTGAAGATGGTGTTGTGGCTGTTATCGGCGCAGCAATCTCTGGAACAACAATGGCAGCTGCTCCTGTAGCAAACCAATATGAAGTTCCAATGATTACACCTTCAGGTTCAAATGCATTAGTTACTAATGATGGATCAGCTGTTTATCCATTCGTATACCGTGCATGTTTTATCGATCCATTCCAAGGTTTAGTATTAGCTAATTTTGCGGCAGATAATTTAGGCAAAACAAAAGCTGTAGTTTTAGGTTCAAGTTCATCTGATTACGCTAAAGATTTAGCAGCAATCTTCTCTGAACAATTCGCAGTTAAAGGCGGCACAGTTGTCGCAACAGAATACTATACAGATGCGGATACTGATTTCTCTGCTATCTTGACTAAAGTTCAAGCTGCTGGTGAATTCGATGTTGTATTCGTGGCTGACTATGCTGTACGTGCTGGTTTAATTATTAAACAAGCTCGTGAAGCTGGTATCGCAGTTCCGTTTGTTGGACCAGATGGTTTTGAATCACCTGATCTAGTTGAACTTGCTGGTGGTGCAGCAAACCTTAATGATGTTTACTTCTCAACTCACTTCTCATCTTTAAGTGAAGATCAAAAAGTTCAAGACTTCATTACGAACTACACTGCATTTGTTGGTGAAGCTCCAAGTGCTCTAAGTGCATTGGCTTATGACACAGTTTATATGTTAAAAGCGGCTATCGAAGCAGCTGGTGAAGTTGATCCTGTTAAAGTAAATACAGCTCTTGAAGCTCTAAAAGACTTCCCAGGTATCACTGGAACAATTAGCTTTGATGAATGGCATAATCCTGTTAAATCCGCTATCGTTGTTCAATTAGTTGACGGCGTTCAAGCTGCCGCAACAGTTGTTAATCCGTAAGCCGAATAAAGTAGTATCACTTAAACAGGTGAAAGGAAACTTTCACCTGTTTGTTTCAAAAGGAGAGTCTTATGCAAGAATTTTTACAACAGCTCGTTAATGGACTATCAGTCGGTAGTATTTATGCATTAATCGCATTAGGCTATACGATGGTTTATGGTATTATCAAACTCATCAATTTTGCGCATGGTGACATGTATATGATTGGTGCTTATATTGGTTTAATCTCTGTAACGGTATTTAAACTTCCGTTCTTTTTAGCGTTAATCAGTACAATGGTATTAACGGCATTAATTGGTGTGATTATTGAGAGAATTGCCTATAAACCTCTACGTAAATCAACACGTGTTGCGGCACTTATTACAGCTATTGGGGTATCGTTCTTTTTACAAAATATCGTAAGTCGAATCATGGGTGCGAAGATTTATACGTTCCCAGCGGTTTTAAATAATGAATTATATGTGATTGGTGGAATTCGTATAAACTCTCAACAAGTTGTTATATTTGCGACATCGATTGTATTAATGTTACTTCTACAAGTTATCGTTCAAAAGACTAAGATTGGTCGTGCTATGCGATCTGTTGCGGTTGATCAAGATGCGGCTCGTTTGATGGGTGTTAATGTGGATCATATTATTACATTAACCTTTGCGATTGGGAGTTCGTTGGCTGCGGCTGCAGGTATTCTAGTTGGTATTTATTATAATACAGTTAATCCATTGATGGGTTTCGCACCAGGTCTTAAAGCTTTCGTAGCGGCAGTCTTTGGTGGTATTGGTATTATTCCAGGGGCGATGCTTGGCGGTTTCTCGATTGGTTTAATCGAAACCTTTGTTAGTGGTTATGGTTCAACGTTGTACAAAGATGCGGTTGTTTATATCATTTTAATTCTTGTGTTAATTATTAAACCTAGTGGATTGCTTGGTAAGAATAAGAAGGAGAAAGTATAATATGAAACAATCTCTATTCAATAAAAAGAATTTAACATGGTTAGCGATTGCGGTTGTTGTATTCGTTGTCGTTCAACTCTTAATCAACGCAAGAATCATTTCGCCTTACTATCGTGTTACGTTATTCTGGATTTGTATCTTCGCTATTCTTGGAGTGAGTTTAAACATCATTATAGGGGTTACTGGACAGTTTTCTCTAGGTCATGCTGGGTTTATGTCTATTGGTGCATATAGCGCTGCAGTGCTCTTAAAAATGATGCCTGATTATACCGGTCTAGCGATTGGGATTGGAGTAGGACTTGTCATTAGTTTTGTGATATCGTTTATCGTCGCAATGCCTACATTAAGACTTAAAGGTGATTATCTTGCGATCGCAACACTTGGTGTTGGTGAGATCATTCGTATTATCATTCTTAATATGACAATCACAAATGGTGCATCTGGGATTAGTAATATTCCATTCTTAATTAATTGGCCATTAATGTTTGTGTTTACTGTTCTTGCGATTGCATTATCTGCTAACTTTAAAAATTCTGCGATTGGTCGTGCATGTATATCAATCAAAGAAGATGAAATAGCATCTGAAGCAATGGGCATAAATACAACGAAGTATAAAGTGACTGCATTCGTCTTTGGTGCACTACTTGCAAGTGTTGCGGGTGCATTGTATGCGACAAGTTATTATGTAATTAAACCTGAAACATTCGGAATTACAAACTCCATCAATATATTAGTTATCGTAGTATTTGGTGGTATGGGTAGTTTAACTGGCAGTGTTGTGGCAGCAATTGTCTTAGGTATTATCAATATTGTCTTACAACCTTTAGCGGAACTAAGAATGATTATCTATGCCTTAGCACTTATTGGAATCATGATATTTAGACCACAAGGTTTATTAGGTACGTATGAAGCATCCCTAAGTTCATTGTTTAATTTTAAGTCACACTTTAAGCGTTTTACTAAGGCTGGGAAGGAGAAAGCATGAGTTTCTTAACCGTTGATCATATTACTAAAAACTTTGGTGGATTAAGTGCTGTATCCAATGTATCCTTAACGATTGAAGAAGGAGAACTGGTTGGTTTAATCGGTCCAAATGGAGCTGGTAAAACTACCTTGTTTAATGTACTAACTGGTGTGTATACGCCAACAACTGGTCGTGTTATTTTACATAAGAATGGTAAAGATATTGAGTTAAATAAATTAGCTCCTTATAAGATTACACATCAAGGTGTTGCGAGAACATTCCAGAATATTCGTTTGTTTAAAGAATTATCTGTTTTAGATAATGTTAAAATTGCGATGAATCAAGAAGTAAAGTATTCAATTCTTGGCGCATTGCTTAGAATTGGTAATTTCTATAAATCAGAAGCTGATATTGAGAAGCGTGCTTTAGAGTTTCTAAAAAAAGTAAATCTCGATGAATTAGCTCAAACAAAAGCTAAAAACTTACCATATGGTAAACAGAGACAACTTGAAATTGCGCGTGCAATGGCTACTGGGGCTAAATTATTATTCTTAGATGAACCAGCTGCAGGGATGAATCCTCAAGAAACTCTAGCATTAACTGAGTTTGTGGCTAAGATTCGAAAAGAAATGGATTTAACCATTGTATTAATTGAACATGATATGTCATTGGTTATGGAAATCTGTGAACGTATCTTTGTGTTGGATTATGGTAAACTGATTGCGCAGGGGACTGCGGATGAAGTAAAACACAATCCTAAAGTTATTGAAGCGTATCTTGGTGAGGAGGAAGCTTAATGTTAAAAGTAGAAAATTTGAATGTACATTATGGTGTTATCCATGCCTTGAAAGATGTTAATATTGAAGTAGAAGAAGGTCAGATTGTATCGCTTATTGGATCAAATGGTGCTGGTAAAACAACTCTATTAAGAACAATCAGTGGTCTGATAAAAGCGAGTTCTGGTTCTGTTTTATATCTTGGTGAAAACATTGCGTCGGTAAATGCTCAAGTATTACCAACGCGTGGTTTAGTTCAAGTACCGGAAGGTCGTAGAATCTTCTCTGGATTAACGGTATATGAGAATTTAATGATGGGTGCTTATTTACGTAAAGATAAAGAAGGGATTAAACAGGATTTAGAGAAAATCTATCAACGCTTTGAAATACTTGCGAATCGTAAGAATCAAGATGCGTCGACCTTATCAGGTGGAGAACAACAGATGCTTGCGATTTCAAGAGCGCTTATGGCTAAACCTAAGTTGTTACTTCTGGATGAACCGTCAATGGGACTAGCACCGTTATTGGTTAAGGAAATCTTTAATATCATAAAAGAGATTAACCAACAAGGGACTACAATTCTATTGGTAGAGCAGAATGCGATGCAAGCACTTAAGATAGCGGATAAAGCGTATGTATTAGAAACTGGTAATATTGTATTACAAGGTACAGGTCAGGAATTACTCAGTAGTCCTGAAGTACAGAAAGTCTATTTGGGAGGATAACCATGTACGTTAAGAATAAAATGACTGTTAATCCAAAGACAGTTACCCCTGATCAAACTATTTCTGAAGTTTTAGATTTAATGCATGAATTTAAGATTCACCGTATACCGGTTGTTGAGAAGGGTGTTTTAGTTGGTCTAGTAACACAAGGTGTTGTACAAGAAAATTCACCTTCCCATTTAACAACGCTAAGTATTCATGAAATGAATTATCTATTGTCAAAGACTAAAGTTAAGGACATTATGATTAAGAAAGTTGTGACTGTTGGCCCTGAAGCGTTAGTTGAAGAAGCGGCTGATATTATGGAAAAGAAGGATATAGGCTGTTTACCAGTTGTGGGTGATTCTAATGTGTTATTAGGGATTATGACGACTAGTGACATCTTAAAAGCGTTTGTGGACTTGTTTGGTTATAA
>DASSDQ010000146.1:0-2548 GCA_035697025.1 Erysipelotrichaceae bacterium
CCATAAACTATCTTGATTTAAACCATTTATAAACCATCCATCTTTGGCGTATGATTCTATCCATTGGATAAATTCAGTTGTTTGTAAATACGGATCATATTTTAATGCTTTGATCATAAATTTCCCCCAAATACGTTTTTGTCATCGATAATTGTTTTTGTAGTCGATCAATCTCATCCTGTAACATTGCCCTACCCTTAGCTGTTATTTGATAGATTTTCTTACGATCAACCTCTTCAACTAATACGATTAATTTCTCTTGTAGGCATCGTGCGATTAAACCATAACAGGTTCCTGCACCCATTGTTAATTCTCCCCCAGAAGCTCGTTCTACTTCTTGCATGATTTGATAACCGTGTAAGGGATGGATTAAAACTAATAGAAAATTGAATAAAGATGGTGATATTTCCATGTACACTCGCCTCGTGATATATCGTATAGTGATATAGTATATTAAATCTAATAGAATGTAAACCATAATAAAAAATCTATATTTTTTGATATAGATTTAATCGACCTAGTTTACCAATAACTTCAATTACATTAACACTTTGTAAGATGTTTAACGTTACTTGTGTAATTCGTTTACTTGTTTTACTAATCTTCATAAATTCTTTCGAAGTGAATGTTTCATTTAATTCAATCGGTAAGAATTGTTGATAATCAAGTTGGTTATGAAGTTCAATAGTATGTCGATATTGAAGTGGTATTCGATCATTACGCCATGAACCTTTTTTCTTATCATCACTCCAACCATTTAGTAGTCGATATTCTAATAGATCAATAAATACGATATGTATGGATAGTCCAGGATGCGTTAAAAACATTTTTATCTTATATAACTCATTCACACTGTCATAGAGTGTACCTTGTTTAGGAGATTTACGTTGTTTAGTACTTTCGCCTGTTAATGGGTCAATCCATGATAGATACTTAATATATGGTATTGGATATACGATTGTGACCGGATATTCAGGGAGTAAAGCGATAAGTTTATTGCGCAATTTATTAAATTGACGTGTTTGAATTTCGATTACGTTGTTTTCAGTGAATATATCTACGACATAACCGTTCAACTTAATCTCATGATTATGATCATCTTCTTGATATGCACGTTTTAAAATCACATGTAAAATCTTCTCTTGTAAGGTCCCAATCCCTTTTAATGAATTCTCATTATTTTGGTAGTTATTTAATACTTGTTCGAATTGATCAGCGTTCATACCTCAATGATACACTGTCATATTGGTATCACAAAAGTAAATAATTAAAATGTATTAACCTAATAATCATTTAATCCTTTTCCATCGAGAATGGATTGCGTCATTTTTTCAATACGAGCTTCACGAGTTTTAGGATATTTTGGGTCCGCAAAGTACAATATATACGCTCTTTGTCTGCCTGGTGTCAATGATTCAAACGCTTTTTTAAAGTTTGAATCTTGTTCTAGTTTTTGTGTAAGCTCTTCTGGCATCTTGAATTCTTTCGTTTCCTTGAATTCCACTTCTTTACCAGCCTTTTCAACTTCAATCGCTTCATTTACATACGCAATAATCTCATCTTTAATACGTTTAATATCATCTATATTCTTAAAGCGCAGTTGTCTTCCAGCTTGAACATTCTCACTTTGTTGGATTAAAATTTGTGACTCATCTTTTAATAGAACACCTTTAAAGAATAAGATCGCACAATATTCTTTAAATCCATGGATTAACACAATGTTCTTTCCATTATTGGTATAACACGGTTGGCCCCATTTTATTACTTCATCTAAGTCACATTCTAAAATGTAAGTACGTAATAGTTCGAATTCATTTCTCCATTGTGTGGGTTGGTTTAATAGTTTATCTACTTCATGATTCTTCATAGTTTCTCCAATGTATTATTTGATAATTTAACTATAATACATCTAATAGAAAAGGTGTCTAATTTTACTTAGACACCCAGCTCTTTAGGTATATTTTTATTGATCGCTCATCGATATCGCATTATTTTTTCGAGCCAACCATTCTTCCTAAAGGGTATAATCATCATAGCACTTTAAACATTGAATACAAGTATCTAGCGTGATAGATTGGTGAACAGTTTGTGACAGTTTTTTTCACATTATACGTTTAATTAAATCAATATCTTACTATTTAATTTTTTAACTTTTATTATTTATAAGGTCTAAAATGGTATATATACCAGGAGGATAAATATGAATGAATATAAAGTAATATTCCATGTGGATGAAATGAATAAATGGAAACTTGTTTTAGCGAATACTCGGAATTTGTTAAACGCCTTAAATGAACATACTCTTATAGTAGAGGTTCTCGCAAACTCTGAAGCTGTTAAGTATTTTATTCAAACTAACCTTAATGAAGATGATTTATTTGTTTTAGATAACTTAAGTAAAAACGTTACGTTTAGTGCTTGTAATAATTCATTGAAATCACTTAGTATCGAACCAAATAGTTTATTAACTTATGTAAACATCGTACCATCTGGTGTTGCGGAATTAACCATTAAGCAACATCAAAATTTTGCGTATATTAAACCTTAA
>DASSDQ010000147.1:0-2875 GCA_035697025.1 Erysipelotrichaceae bacterium
TCATTATTTCATATGGATTCATAAATTAACCTCGGCTTAATCATAACAATGCATAGGGCTAATAATCAACTTATATTAATTCTTTTATACAAGTAATGACATTATCAATGAATTTATCGGCTTCACCCTTTTGACAACGTGATATTACGGTCTCAAAGTACTTTCCGTATTCTTCACTATTAACAATATAGTTCGTATATGCATTTGAATAACAGCTTATCATTACATGGTAATCTTTAAATATTTCTTTAATTTTTAACCCAAACGAACTTACAACATCTCCAGGTAAACAGATAATGATTAATTTACCTAAGACCAAAACAGTAGATTCTAAGTATAAATCAAATTCTCCCCAGCTTTCTTTGAGTAATGCTCGATCTTTAAGAAATTCCTCCATTGGAGTTTTATTCAATTTATCGATGAAACTTCGATTAACTGGATCGTTTCTAAAATCTGAATGAGTTATGAATTGGACTTGATTATAGTTTGATTCACTAATGTTTAATGGGACTGTCTTTATATCAAGAAAGTACTTTGTTATTTCTGAACTTACATCGTGAAGTTCATCGGATTGGTTTGTCGATCTGAAGAAACGTGTTGATACATCACCTGTAGTACCATTGAATATCAAGGTTGGGGTATTTGTCTCTTTTTCGTATTTGTTTCTTACCCAGCCCAATAAGTCGCCTGATAACTTATAGTTTGTACCATCAAGAATAGTTGGATGAACCGAGATGTTTAAGCAGTTACCGATTAATTCGCCTTTAAGATTTCTGATTTGTAAAAGGGATGCGGTTTTATCGCAAGGTCCATCAATTCGGTTTCTATTTCCATATAATCCTTCGATATGCGTTTCACCATATGACAATATGCATTCTTCTAATTTAGAGTTTGCCTCAATAATACTTTGTATTATCTTTGATTTAGCATCATCTTGTAAATCTTGATCAACTATCGTATTTTCAAATTGTAGTTTGAAATAAGCAGGGGCAGAATGTGTATGTATACATCCAATATTAATATTCTCTTTTTCGATGAATAGGCTTTTATGAATTTCTTCCCTTATTGATGTCGTAAATTCTGTTGTAATCATGATAGAGTCTAAATAACTATATACGAATTTTTTAGAATTTATTTCTAGTATAAGCGTGTTTATTTGTATACTATCTAAGACACCTGTACTTTTATCGATACGATTATACCCAGCCATATGAACTGGTTGTGAAGGTGTTACGTTATATTTTACGATTGATGCTCTCATGTATATCTCCTTACCCATCTTCATTATACACTGTTTTTATCTATTTTAGTAAAATCTATTCATAAATATAAAATATCTATTGAATAATATATTCATTCATATTATTATATTGTCAGAGTCGTAAGCGCTAACAACTAAGTGCACTAGAAATTTTCGCAGCGATTAAAAAAAGGAAAGGATCACTTATGAATTTACATTCTACTTCTTTCATGGATAAACTCCAGATATTTATGGAAGAGAAGATTTTACCACAAGCTACAAAGTTCTCTGATCAAAGACATATGGCATCGATTAGAGATGGTATGACACTTCTTATTCCTCTTACTATTATTGGCGGTATTGCGATTGTATTAGCTATTCCACCAGTTCCAGCATCATTAGAAGCTACGAATTTCTTCTTTCAATTCTTACTTAATTGGAAAGCTGTTGCGACTGCTAACATTACAACATTATTAATCCCTTATAACCTTACAATAGGTATTATATCAATTTATGTTGTTGCAGGTATTTCGTATCGATTAGCCAAGAGTTATAATCTTGATGCGATTAATAATATGGTATCTGCTTTGTTCGTATTCCTTGCAATAGCAGCTTATCCTGCTAATGATGGTGTATTCTCTACAGCACAATTAGGTGCTACTTCAATGTTTACCGCAATGATTATTGCGATACTAGTTGTTGAAATTAACCGTTTCTTTATTCAAAAGAATATTAGAATTAAAATGCCTGACGCTGTACCTCCTAATGTATCAGCTCCATTCACTGTATTAATTCCAGTAATCTTTAATATCGTATTCTTTATCGTTTTAAATAATATCTGTTTCTCAGTTGTTGGTGGAGGATTACCTACACTTGTTTATAAAGTATTCCAACCATTTATCTCTGTAGCAGGTTCATTACCTTCAATTCTAGTTATTAACTTCTTAATGACTACATTCTGGTTCTTTGGAATTCATGGTGCTAACATGGTTAGTATCGTTACTTCTCCTATTACAACGGCTGCTTTAGCACTTAATGCAGAAGCTTACGCAAAAGGATTAGAATTACCAGCAATTTATGCAGGTGCTGTTAACTCAGTATTTGGTAACTGGATTACGTATACAGCGATGTTAATCGTTATGTTGATATTTGCTAAATCTGCTCAAATGAAGTCTGTAGCGAAGGTTGCGACAGCTCCTACAATGTTTAACATTAATGAGCCTATGATCTTTGGTATACCAACTGTATTAAATGTATTTACCTATATTCCATTAATTATCTGTAGTATGTTGAACTTCTCGATTACTTACTTCTTAATGCAAGCAAACATTATTGGACGTTTCTTTGTAACATTACCGTTTACGGTTCCTGGTCCTCTACAAGCATTCTTAGCTACGATGGATTGGAAGACAATTCCATTGTGGTTCGCATTATTGTTGATGGATTGTGTTATCGTATTCCCGTTCTTACTAACGTATGATAAGCAATTATTGAAGAGCGAAAAGAAATAGTGTTGTGATTTAGGTACCGTAATGGTACCTTTTTTAAGGAGGTTTATAAATGTCACTTATTATACTTCAACAAGTCATTATTATGTCTATCTTAATGGGGATTGGATATTTCTTATTTAAGAAG
>DASSDQ010000148.1:0-8219 GCA_035697025.1 Erysipelotrichaceae bacterium
AATAATAGTTGATGTTTCAGGATCAACGATGACATGACTGTGTGTTTATTCTCAAATAAATTACGATAACGTTGTTCAGCTTCAATGATCTTCTGTGCATTCGCATCTCGAGTAATCTGAGATAGTAACAACATACTAATAAACACAGTCACAAACGGATAAATTAACATAACAGGAATAGATAATTCCTTCAATGTATTAATCGCTGTTTCAAATGGTAACGCAAACATACAGAGAAGCATCACAATATGTGTAATGACTCCAAAGAGATAGATGTTTAACCATTTATAACGTTCTGATATATTCAATATATGTTTCTTCCAAAAATAGCCTAGTATCGAAGTGGAAGTAATTACAAGTACACCAGTTAATGCACCTACACCACCCATATAAACACGGTATAGTATCATAATCACTGCACTGACAATCAATGCACCTGTTGAGAAGATTAACGCTGTAGCGCTTAACAATATTGACCGTGTGTCAAACACTAGACCACTTGTGAACTCATACGGAACACTCATGATGGCGATGCCAATAAGTCCAATTAAAAAACCACGGATTAACCAGTGATATTTTTTAAATCTGCGAAGGAATATACTGCTGAACTCATAGATGACAACCAGTATGAGTAAAAACTCCGCATTATCCAATAATTCTACAAATGTGTTAAAGTTCATTATGTGACCTTACTTAAGATAATTTGATTATGTCATATCAAACTGCATTATACAAACAAGATTATTCATAATATAAACAACTCATCGTTTGAATTTACCATAAAACACATGAATGGAGTTATTATGATTTTCACATCACCATGATTAAGACTATCAAAATGTGTAACAAAGAAATCATTTAGTCTTCGAATCACATCATAATGTGGATGACCATAATTATTCTTACCTACACTAATTAATGCTACTCGTGGTTTTATATGCTTTAACAACTCATCGCTTGTTGAAGTATTTGATCCATGATGCCCTATCTTTAGTACATCAATTGCGAGTGTTGGATAGTTTGCGATTAACTTATACTCCCCATTAACGGATAAATCACCTAAGAAAAGAAAACTTTTATTATATAATTTCGTGTAATAGACAAGTGATGTATCATTATCATCTTTAGATACTTGATTAAATTCGAGATAATCAAGATAAATCCATTGATTAATAATATCTTTCCCTTTATATACAATTTCTTTAACCTCAAAATCCCTAATTAATCTATCTACATTACCGCTATGATCACTATCATCATGTGTAATTACTAGATGATTTATCGTATTAATAGATTGTGCATCTAAATACGTTTTTAACGTTCGATATTGATAAGGTGATCCTGTATCAATCAAGATAACAGTTTGATTGAATGGTGTTTGAATCAAGAACGCATCACCTTGTCCAACATTAATCATTGTTAAAGTATAAAACAAAGGTAATGAAAAAATCGAAATGCCTGCTCCTGTATATAGAATTAGTAAAGTAGTATGTATCTTTTTATGTTGAACGGTAAAATGATATAGGACGATGAAACTGATAAAAAACATCATATTCAAATTACCTTTTAATACACCAATTGACATACTCCATTTGAACAACCAGTTAGTTAAATCAATTAAAATAGTAAGGATTGGATTAAAAAATGGTAAACAAGCTAATAATAGAGACAATAAGATTAAGTATCGATATATGCTGATTAAAATTGGAAATAGTAAGATATTGACTAACGAAACTGAATGATTGAATAGAATTAAGATTGTAAAAAGTACAAGGGTTCTTTGTATGAACTTAGATTTCATAGGCAAAAATATCGATACAAATTGTAAAGATAGAGGTAAAAGATACGCAAGTTGAGATAATCCAAATGGTTGGATAAACGCACATACGATTAAGTTTATGCTAAATCGTAATAATCGATCTTTTATATAATATGAACTTAAATAGAAAACCCATACGCGGATTAAACTTAATGGCCATGCAAGTTGAATCGCTAGATATAACAATATCAATGAAATAGTAATTTGTTCATATAGAACATTTTTTTGTTTAAGAAAACATAACTTAATCGACTTGATAATGAGTAAATATATGATTCCCATCGATATAAATAAATCAATATCTTCTCTAGAATTTGATTGAAATAACAATATCCTTATTTGTTCTTTAAAAACTTGACTATTATTAAATCCACCATTGCTTAGCCAATATAGTAAACCAGTTCCTTTAATTCGATAACTATCCTGTTCATTCGTTTGATAACAAATATTTCTTGATTTTGACCAGTTATTTAGATTAAATCCATAGGTATGTGCACTGTATTCCAAATCTTTATTATCATAAAGTACCACAGTATCTTGAAGTGAATATTGACTAACATCAGATACTGAAACTAACACATTGGTAAAATCTTTATTCACAATAATCGAATTCGCGTTTATTTCAACAACTTTTCCAGATTCGATTGGTTGACATAGATTTATTGAGTTTCTAAAACTAAATAAGATAAAAATGATTATCAATAATAGTTTATATTTAAATGATTTTGTAAGACAAATAAAACTTATAAATAGAATTGAAAGAATAGGATTATAGATATATAAGAAAATACATATCGATAAGAAAACCAACATATTAGTCATAATCGAATAAGTTCTTCTATCTTTTTAAATAATGCTTCTTTTATACCTTTAACTCTCATTATGTCTTCAAGGGTTTGAAATAAACCATATTTATTACGATACTCAATAATTTTAGTTGCGATGGAAGGACCTATACCTGGTAAGTCTTGGAGTTCTAAAAGTGTTGCTTGATTGATTGAAATACGTTTATCGACAATTGGATAAAGTATAATCAAATCGTTTTGTTTTAGTACAATCTCTGGATTTAACCGTGTCATATCACACGTATCACAATGTATATCATTCAAAATAACACTTAGTTTTGAATAGAGTGGTACGGTGTATGATTTTATAGACTGATTTAAATCTTGAACTTGGACAGTAATTGTTTTACTGTCTAACGGTTCAATAATATTAACTGAACACGAACATAAAAATAAAAGTAGAATGATTGCTTTCATCCTACTTTATATGTTTGTTTATTGTTTAATCCTAAAATTATTTGATGTTTATGATTCTAACGTATTCTCTAGGTTCGATTTCAACTTCGATTTCTTCATCATTTACCATACGGTCCATTAGTGCAACCGCTAGAGGTGTAACGTTGGATAATTTACCATTCATAGGATCAGCTTCGACTGAAGATACAATGGTATATGTTTCTTCAACACCATCACGACTACGAATTGTGACTTGAGCACCTAATTTAACTACTCTAGAACCACCTTGTACATCAATGATTTCGATATTATTGAAGATATTTTCTAATTCACGAATACGAGCTTCTACACGTGCTTGACGATCACGCGCTGCATCATAATCTGCATTTTCGGATAAGTCCCCTTGAGCACGCGCCGCTTGTAAGTCTTCGATTACTTCTTTACGGACAACATGTATAAGATGATCTTGTTCTTTTCTTAACTCATCAAAACCTTCTTGGGTAACTCTTACTTTTTCTTGTGCCATCTTATTGTCTCCTTAACTTGGGAATTATAGCATATTCATTTTGATAATACTACCAATTTTAGTGGTCAACAAATCAACTGCGACCTCATTTTTACCGCCTTCTGGAACGATTACATCCGCATATCGTTTCGATGGTTCAATGAATTGATCATGCATTATACGTACTGTATTCATGTATTGTGCAATCACATTATCTAGACTTCTACCACGATCGCGAACATCACGATTGAGCCGACGTATGAATCGAACATCTGCTGGAGTATCGACAAAAACTTTTATATCAAGATTCTTGCGAATCGATTCATCTTCTAATACGAATAGTCCTTCCACGACGATAACATCATGTGGTTCTACATATTCAATTGATTCAGAACGTGTGTACTCAATGAAATCATAAGTAGGTCGATTGATTGCACGACCTTCTCTTAGTTCATTAAGATCTCTTGCCAATAACGCATTATCAAACGCAAACGGATGATCATAATTAACTTTCAAACGTTCTTCCATCGTCATATTGGCTTGATCGTTATAATAATCATCTTGACGAATAATAATTACAGAATTCGTATCTTCAAATTCACGTTTTAAACGCTTTGCTAAAGATGTTTTACCTGAAGCACTTCCACCTGCTATACCAATAATAATTCGCTTGCTCATAAGACCTCACTTTAGATATTTCTGTATATTCGCTTCATGTTGAGCAAATGTCTCTGCATAATACACCGTACCATCACCATAAATATCAGCTAAGAAATAATAATAGTTATTCGCTGTTGGTTGAATGGTAGATAATATTGCCATTTTAGATGGATTTGTGATGGGTCCAACTGGTAATCCACTATAAAGATACGTATTATATTTCGAATCAATCGTTTGATTGTCGTAATTCTCACAATCTTTCCATGAATCATATTCATATAATGCATAACATACTGTAACGCTTGATTGAAGACGCATACCTGTATTCATACGATTTAAGAACACTTGCGAAACTAATTTCATATCAGATTCTTTACCTGCTTCGAATTGAACAACTGAAGCAAGTGTAATCGCATCATGAATACTCATTCCAAAGTTATCAAATAATGCTTTGTTGTCATCATAAACTTTTTGTGTTTGATTCAATATACGTCTTGTTAATGAATCCGCAGATGCGAGTGGATTCATGAAGTACGTTTCAGGCATTAGGTAACCTTCTAATAAGATTCTTACATCATTCTTATTTTCAAATATCTGTTCTGTTAGAACACTATATTCATCCATTAATGAACGAATATAATCTTCATCGTTCCATAGACTTAATAATTCATCTGCACTAACATTCGCAACTTTACTCGCAAGGTTCTCAGCTATTTGTCTTGCCCAATCACCTGGAATAATCGTTACTACTACATCCGTTGGATGTGCTTTTGAAGCGTCATTTAAAGTAGTTAGAATTGTCTTAACATCATCTCCATAATCTACGTAATATGTACCTACTTTAAAATCAGTAAGTTTAATCAGCTTAGCGTATGTTTCAAAGATAAATTGATTCTTAATAAGACCTTTTTCTTTTAATTGATCAGACACTAGGTTTAGGGTATCGCCTTTAGAAATAACCACACCACTTGTTTCACCAACAGGTCCAACCGCACTTAAGTTCGATTGTACAAAGACAAAAGATAATCCTATCGCAACGATAAAAAACAAGGTTAGGAATAATCCTAAACTTGTTCGTTTAATTTTTTTCATTTTCTTCTTGCGAGATGACATAATCTTCAAATATCGTTTCTAGTTTTTTCCATTCTTCTGGATCTTCAACAGGGCTTAAATTACCTTCCGCATCATAACTTGAGACGAAAACTTCCCCATCTTCTTGTTCAGGATTTAGATAAAACACAAAATTCTTTCCTGATTCTTCATCTTCATACGTAAATACGATTTCCATTTGAATTTCGTTGCCCATCTCATCGATGACAACAATTTTATTTTCTTCCATTGACCTGCTCCTTCTGTCTTTGTTGGTCTAAATACTCCTGTAACATCGTTACAGCCGCAACCTGATCTACAACCTTTTTACGTTTTTCATTACGCATATTCGATTGTAATAAGGTTTTATGCGCAGAAACTGTTGTCAAACGTTCATCCCATAATAAAACTGGGGTTTCTGTAAATTTCTCAATTTCTTCTTTAAAGAATTCCGATCTTCGACCGCCATCACCAATTGAACCATTCATATGTTTAGGATAGCCTAGGATAATCGCATTCGCTGGATATTCTTTAAGGATTGCTTCAATTTGATCTAAAGCATGATCGTAATCTTCACTTTCAAAACGAAGTGTTACAAGTGGACTCGCTAGAAAACCACTAAGGTCACTTATCGCAACCCCAACTGTTTTAGTCCCTACATCCAATGCAATACTTCTCATTTTTCATCTTCCAAGTAAGCTCGCACTAATTCTTCAATAATCTCATATCTTTCGACTGTTTGAATAATTGAACGTGCATTCTGATGACTCGAGATATAAGCAGGATCGTTGGAAATGAGATAACCAGACAATTGGTTTACCGCATTGTATCCACGATCTTCAAGTGCTAATTTCACTTGTTTTAAGATCTGCTTGATGTTATCACGACGAATTTGATCTGACTTAAATGCTACGGTTTCCGTATGGTTCTGATTCATACCAAAATCCTCCTTTTCATTCATTTTAACCCAAAGTCAAAGCTTATAAAAGCATTTACATTATTTTTTTACGGATTATTTCGATTGCGTCGTTTAATTTGGACACATCCTTACCACCTGCTTGCGCAAAATCAGGACGTCCGCCACCATTTCCAAGAGTTAATACGGCTGCTTCTTTTACTAAATCACCAGCCTTATACCCTGCTTTAATAACGTTGGATCCACAATATGCCACAAATAATGCCTTAGACTGATCACTTGACGCAAAGAAGATTAAACTTTCAGGATGATCTTTCTTTAAACTTTCAATTAATAATCTTAGATGATCCGCATTTTGATCAATTCGTTTAATTAATATTGATAATCCTTTATGTTCCACAAATTCACTCTTAAGGAGTTTCGCTTCCATATTAGCTAGTTTCTGTTTAGCTTGACCAAGAAGTTGTTTCGTTTCACTTAGTTCTTCTAAACTTAAGTTTACACGATCCTCAATCTTATGGATTGAATTTGCTTTATACAATGTTGCGATATTCTCTAATTGATCTTGATAACCCAAGAAATCATGATATGCGGATAATCCAGTTTTTGCGGTAATACGACGAATCCCTGAACCAATACTTTCCTCAGAAACGATTTTAAATAAACCAATTTCTTGTGTATTGCGTACATGACAACCACCACATAATTCTTTACTGAATTCACCCATTGTGACAACTCTTACAACACTATCATATTTCTCACTGAATAATGCCATTGCGCCACTTGCTTTAGCTTCTTCAATCGGAAGGTATGCAAATGTTACATCACGTTTAGCAAATATATTTTGATTTACCATTTGTTCAATAGTTTTAATTTGTGCATCACTCACTTTTTCGAAATGTGTGAAGTCAAATCGCATGTATTCATCAGATACATAAGAACCAGCTTGTTGGATATGTTCTCCAACGACCTTCTTAAGTGCACTTTGTAGTAAATGTGCAGAAGAGTGATTTGTAGTGATTTGTTGGCGTCGATCACGATCAATCTTAGCGACAACTTTATCATTTAATTTTAATTCCCCAAAGGTTAATTTAATGGAATGTAGATTTTGTTTACGTGGTGCTTTTTGAACATCGCTTACAAGTGCTTCACCTTGTTCAAATAATATGAATCCAGTATCCGCAACTTGTCCTCCACTTTCCGCATAGAATGGAGTCGTTTCTAAGATAATTTGACCTTCATCATCTAAACTGTCAACCGCAACACCATTTTTAAATAGTGCAACAACACGTGTTTCAAGTTCAAAGGTATCATAACCTACGAATGTTGAATCAACTGTACAATTCATTAAATCAATGGATTGTGCTTTCATTGATTCGGTCTTGTCAATCGCTGCACGTGCTCTTTCACGTTGCTTATTCATTTCTTGTTTGAATCCATCGATATCAATGGTATACCCTAGTTCTTCCGCAATTTCTTTGGTTAATTCTACTGGGAATCCAAATGTATCATACAGTTTAAATACTGTTTCACCGACTAATGTCTTATTTGATGTCTTAGTTAATTCAATGTTTAAGAGTTGTTCACCATCACTTAAAGTTTTATGGAAACGTAACTCCTCTGCTTTGACTAACTTTTCAATGTATTCAACCTTATCATTAATGTATCCATAGAATGGACTCATCATTTCTGCGACAACATGTACTAATCGATACATAAACGCATCTTCAATTTGAAGTTTAATCCCAAATCGAACTGCTCTACGTAAGATTCTACGTAAAACATAGCCTCGACCTTCATTTGAGAATAATGCGCCATCTGCTAATGCGAATGTAACAGTACGAATATGATCTGCGATAACTCGGTATGCCATTTGGTTTTCTTTGTTATAAGGAAATTTAGCTTCTTTTTCTACTGCACGGATAACAGGTAAAAATAAATCGGTGTCAAAGTTTGTTTCACCATTCTGTACAATCGAAACTAAACGTT
>DASSDQ010000149.1:0-6668 GCA_035697025.1 Erysipelotrichaceae bacterium
TAGCTTCTTATAGATAAATCCACTTAATGACGCATTGATCTCCATTGAAGCAGTTTGTGTTTCACCCATTGTATGGACCGATAAGAAACAATCCACATCTCTAAACGCATCTTGTAGAATTAAATTCTGTTTACCGGATAATAATTCTATTTTCTTATTGGCTTGTAAATCTAATCTAAAATCAAGATCCACAAACTCTTCTGCCGCAATGAAATAACACGATAATGTACCTTGCGGTTTATTCTTATATTCATTCCATAACTTAAATATATGCGCGAGAATCGTCGTTTGAAGATGATGCCCACATGCATGCGCTGCCCCATCAACTCCTGCATTAGGATGATCTAATACAACTAACGCATCCATTTCCGCAATCAATCCAATGTGAGGTTTACCTTGTCCAACTTTAATCGAGAATCCACTTAAACCATAATCTTGATCGATTTGGATATTGTTAGAATGTAAAAAATCGACAAGAATTCTACGTGTTTCTTTTTCTTTAAACCCTAATTCTGGATGATTAAATAAATCTGATTCCATCGCTTCAAGCGATGCTCTATTTAAAACTAATTGATTGTGCCAATGATTCATAAAAATTCCTCTTTTTTATTAAATTATCGTTTCTTTTATTCACTATACCACGATAAATGGATTATGATTATATAAATGGAGGCGATATGAAATCCGTCATAATTCTCGCACACCCGTATCCGAATAGTTTCAATCATGTGATTAAAGATGTTGTAGTCCAAGCATTAATGGATAAGAAAGAAGTAAAGGTAATTGATTTAGTAAAAGATGAATTTGATCCAGTATTGAGTCAAGAAGACTTACGTTTGTACATGCGAGGTCAATCATCTGATCCAAAAGTTGTGGAATACCAAAACGATTTAATGGACTGTGATGATTTAGTCTTAATCTTCCCAATATGGTGGTATGAAGCACCCGCAATCTTAAAAGGATTCTTAGATAAGGTATTATTATCAGGCTATGCATTTGATGAGATTAATAATCAACTTGTCGGTAAATTAAGTCATATTAGACGTTTAACGGTTATCAGTACTTCCGAAGTTTTAAGTGAATTTATGCGTAATGAAGTGGGAAATCCGATTGAAATTAGCTTAATGAAGACTACACTGGGAGTGTGCGGAATCCAAAATGATATGCTTTGGTTAAATTGTGAAAAGATCGCAAGTGGCACATTAATCGAACGAGAATCGTTCTTAAATAATGTAAAAACCCGATTTCACGGATAATGTGAATAATGAACCCTGCTTATGATGAAACTTTGAGGTTATAAGTTGACGAATATGTATTAAATTCGTTATAATTCAACTACAAATGAAAGCTCTTTCACAGATTTTATAAAATTTTTGTGGAAAAGCACATTTACATTATGTCCATAGGACAAGGAGGAACAGATTTTGAAGAAGTTATTTAAATTTTTGTTGGTCACCTTCTTGGCATTTGGTGTGTTAACTGCATGTGCAGGTACACCAGATGAAGAACCTGTTGTTGAAGAAGGCTTGAAAATAGCTTTATACATCAACGGTAACTTGGGTGACAAATCATTCTTTGATTCAGCGAAAGTTGGATTAGATGCTGTTGTTGCGGAATACGGATACGAAGTAAAAATCGTTGAAGGTGGTTCTGATGATACTAAATGGCAACCAGGTTTATTAGACTTGGCTGACGGCGGTTATGACATCATTATCGTGGGTACTTGGCAAATGGAAACATATGTACAAGAAGCTGCAGAATTATACCCAGATACAAAATTTATTATATTTGATACAACCGTTCCATTTGAAGACGGTAAAAATGCTAACGTATATTCCATTCAATACAAACAAAACGAAGGATCTTACATTGCTGGTTATTTAGCAGCTAAAATGAGTAAGACTGGCGTTATTGGTGGTGTTGGTGGTATGAATATCCCTGTAATCAATGACTTCTTTGTTGGTTATATCGAAGGTGCTAAAGCAGCTAATCCTGATATTAAAGTTGCTTTATCCTATGCTGATAGTTTCGTAGATTCTGCCAAAGGTAAAGAATTAGCACTTGCTCAATTCAATACTAATAAAGCGGATATTATTTTCCAAGTTGCTGGTAATGCTGGTATGGGCGTTTTAGAAGCTGCTGCTGAAGCTGGTTTCTTAGCTATCGGTGTTGACTCTGACCAAGCTACATTATTAAATGAAGCTGGAAATAAAGCTGTTGCTGACGTTATCCCTACATCAGTTATCAAAGATGTTGGTGCTTCATTGAAACGTGCAATCGATTTAGCTGCTGAAGACATGGTTCCTTGGGGAACTAATGAAACTTTAGGTTTCGAAGCTAATTCTGTTGGTGTCGCTAAAAATGCTTGGTACGAACTATTGGTTTCTGCTGAACTTAGAGCTGAACTAGAAACAATTGAAGCAGACATTCGTTCTGGTAAGATTGTTGTTGGTACTGCAATGGGTATGGATGATGCTACATTACAAGCATTAAAAGACTCCGTTCAACCTTAATCAGAAACATCGTATTTTAAAAAATCAATCATTATCGTTGTTTCGTTAAAATACGTAGGACATTTATTTGTTTCTACGTATTTTATTTAATTTGCGTTTATTGACTAAACAAGGAGAAACTATGCAAGAAATTGTAAAGATGGAGAACATCTTAAAAGTCTATCCGAATGGAATTGTGGCCAACAAGAGTGTTAATTTTAGTATCGTTGAGGGAGAAATCCACGCCTTAGTTGGTGAAAACGGTGCAGGTAAGAGTACCTTAATGAAAATTCTCTTTGGAATCGAACAGTTCACAGACGGGAAAATACTGTTAAATGGACAAGAAGTGAAGTTTAACAATCCTCAGGAAGCCATTAAGCATGGAATAGGGATGGTTCATCAACACTTTATGTTAGTCCCATCTTTAACTGTTGCGGAGAATGTTGTCCTCGGGGATGAACCTAAAAAGCCTGGTGGAATATTAGATATTAATCGTGCTATTAAAGAAACTAAAGATATAGCTGATAAGTATCATTTTGATATTGATCCTAAAATGAAGGTTGAAGATTGTAGCGTTGGTACTAAACAAAAGATTGAAATACTAAAAGCACTATTTCATGGGGCTAAAGTACTTATCTTAGATGAACCTACGGCAGTACTTACTCCACAAGAAACAACTGAACTGTTTAAAGAGTTAATGTTGTTAAAGGAAAAAGGACATACGATTATTTTTATTTCACATAAACTCAATGAAGTTAAAGAAATTAGTAACCGTATTACAATTATGCGTGCGGGTAAAGATGTTGGTACCTATCATACCGATAAAGTTTCTAAAGAAGATATTTCTAACTTAATGGTTGGCCGTGAAGTTATTTGGGACTTAGAGAAAACTAAGGCTGTACCGAAAGATGTCACAGTTCGCGTAGAAAATATTACATTAGTCAATGAACATAAACGAAGATTGTTGGATGACGTGAGTTTTTCACTACGTCAGGGAGAAATTCTTGGAGTAGTTGGAGTAGAAGGAAATGGTCAACGTGAATTGGTTGATGTATTAACTGGACTCCAAAAGATTAGTGCTGGGAAGATTAATATTATGAATCAAAATACAGATAAATATACGATTCGACAAATTCGTGATTTAGGTGTTTCGCATATACCTGAAGATCGTATGACTTTAGGTGTAGCGGAATTTGCGAGTATTGAAGATAATTTATTATCGATTTATTTTGATAAAAAAGATTTCTTAAATGGTCCATTCTTAAAACAAAAAGAAATTAATGTTTGGGCAAAAGATAAAGTTAAAGATTATACAGTAAAGACAGGTTCTGAAAAAACACCGGTTAAAATGTTATCGGGTGGGAATATTCAGAAAGTGGTTGTGGCGCGTGAATTCTCGAATAATCCTAAAGTAATTGTGGCGGATCAACCAACACGTGGTATCGATGTAGGGGCAGCTCAATTTATTCATAAAAAATTAATTGAATTACGTGATCATGGCGCGTCTGTATTACTTATTTCTGCAGATTTAACAGAAGTTATGGATTTAAGTGATAGTCTAATTGTTTTCTATAATGGTAAGATCGTGGCTTATTTTGAAGATGCGTCTAAGTTAACTGAAACAGAACTTGGATTGTATATGTTAGGACTTAAATCTCAAACTGAAGAAGAAGTAAGGAGATGTGTGTATGCTTAAGGGACTCTTTAAAAAAGGATCGGTTGATCAACGTTTTGAATCCATTCGTTTTGGAGTTGCGATTCTAATAGCGCTTATAATGGCGTTTATTCTAATCTTGTTGGTTAGTAAACAACCATTTGAGGCACTAGGTTATTTATTCTTAGGTCCTATTTCTAAGTTTAGAAAAATGGGAAATGTAGTTGAGACCGCAATCCCACTTACCTTCTTAGGTTTATCTGTATCCATCATGTTCTCTGCGAATCAATTTAACATGGGTTCTTCTGGGGCATTATTCCTTGGTGGAACTATTGCGGCAATTGTTGGGTTAGTCCTACCTTTACCGTTTGGTATTCATCCAATCGTTGCGATGTTGGCAGCGGGTGTTGTTGGTGGAATATTAACTTCGATTCCTGCGATTATTAAATTAAAATGGGGTGCGTCAGAACTGGTGTCATCCTTGATGTTAAACTTTGTGGCACTAAACCTAGGGCTATATTTAATCATGAATCATTTCCGTGATTTAAGTGCGGGTACACTAGCTTCTTTACCATTAGCTGAAACCGCATTATTACCAACTCTAGTAAAGGGAACACGTATTCACTTTGGATTGGTTGTTGTAATCTTAATGGTTATTCTAGCATGGTTGTTCTTAGCGAAAACTAAATGGGGTTATGCATTACGTATGACCGGTATGAATATTAATTTTGCGAAGTACTCAGGTATCTCAACTGCGGCAGTCGTTTTATACTCCCAATTTATTGGTGGTTTCTTAGCTGGTATGGGTGGAGCTGTAGAGATTATGGGTATGTATGATCGTTTTAGATGGCAGTTTATGCCGTCGTATGCGTTTGATGGTGTTATTGTCTCAGTACTTGCGAAGAAAAATCCTTTGTACGTACCAGTTGCGGCGATTCTATTAGCGTATATTCGTGTTGGGGCGGATACGATGAGTGTTAACTCTGATGTTAGTTATGAAATGATTTCAATTATCCAAGGTTTCATCATAATCATGATCGCTGCGAATGCGTTCTTGAAACACTATCGTCAAAGAATGGTTGTTAAGGAGGCTACACAAAATGATTAATCTATTAACTCCTGAATTCTTTTTCACCGTTATTCGTGTTACTACACCGATTTTACTAGCGGCTATGGCTGCGGTTATTTGTAATAAAGCTGGAGTAACTAATATCGCTTTAGAAGGGATTATGTTAACAGCTGCACTTACGGGTGTACTAGTTAGTGGATTTACCCAAAGTTTAATCTTAGGGGCAATTGGTGGAATTATTGGTGGTGTATTTATTGCCTTCTTACTTGCTTACTTCGCGCTCTATTTAAAAACAGATATTATCCTAGGTGGGATTGCGCTTAACCTATTAACAGTGGGTGGTACAGTATTCGTAATGTTTGCGATTACGGGTGATAAAGGTGCGACGAACTCTGTACGTTCCTTACAATTCCCAGCCGTAAATATTCCATTTATTCAAGATATTCCGGTAGTGGGTACGATTCTTTCAGGACATAATCTATTAACCTATCTTGCAATCTTAATGGTATTCCTAGTTTTCTTCTTACTCTATAAAACAACATTTGGCTTACGTTTACGTGCGGTTGGTGAAAATCCAGATGCGGCATCTTCAGTTGGGATCGATGTTAATCGTGTTCAATTGTACGCATTACTTCTAAGTGGTTTTATTGCGAGTTTTGGCGGTATGTATATGTCAATGGCATACCTTAAATTGTTCACAACGAACATGGTATCAGGTCGTGGTTATATCGCCTTAGCCGCTGCCGCAATGGGTCAAGCGAATCCGATTGGGACAACCATCGCATCACTTCTATTCGGATTTATGGAATCAGTGGGTTACCAACTTCAATCTAGAGGTATTCCTTCACAGTTCATAAACATGGTTCCTTATGTATCTACTATCGTTGGATTGGTGCTCTATTCAATGTATCGCCAAAACCAATTGAAGAAGAAAAAAGAAATTAAACTCCATGAAGAGGTTAAGTCATGACGCTTCCTATTTTATTTGATTGTGATCCAGGACATGATGATGCGATTGCCTTACTTATGGCATTCGCATCAGATCGTTTTGATATAAAAGGTGTCACTGTTACAGGTGGTAACCAAACACTCGCTAAGACTCTAAACAATGCACGTCGTGTATTAAGCTTTGCGAATAAAACAGCACGAATTGCGCCAGGGTGTGATAAACCACTCATGCGTGAATTAGAAGTTGCGCCTCAAGTTCATGGAGATACTGGCTTAGATGGTCCTTATCTTCCTGAATCAGATTTACCGGTTGAAGATAAACATGCGGTAGAACTTATGAAAGAGGTATTAGAAAATAGTACTGAGCTTGTTACACTAATTGCGACAGGTCCTTTAACCAATGTTGGATTATTACTAACCATGTATCCAGAACTCAAAGTTAAAATTAAACAAATCGCAATAATGGGTGGCGCTATGATTGGTGGTAATTGGACAAGTGGCGCTG
>DASSDQ010000150.1:0-2888 GCA_035697025.1 Erysipelotrichaceae bacterium
AAGAATACACTCTTAAAGATGATTGAAGTATGTCGTGAGAAGTTTAACTTTAAGGAACAATTCTTTATTCGCTTATACAAACATATTCCATCACAAGCAGGGTTAGGTGGAGGAAGTAGTGATGCGGCAGCGGTATTGAATTATTTAAATAGTTATTTTAATTGGAATTTAAGTGATGAAGAAAAGATTGAATTAGCCGTTAAGGTTGGGGCAGATGTACCATTCTGTTTGTTTGAGAAACCTGCACTTGTATCAGGGATTGGGGAGAAGTTAGAGTTTTTTACGAATAATACACCTTTCTGGATGGTTTTAGTTCAACCAAGACGAGGTGTATCGACGAAGAAAGCGTTTGAAGGTTTGGATATACCGAATCTTGTTCATCCTAATATTGATCAAATTAAAGAATCATTAAATATGAATGATTATCCAACATTCATTCAAACCATTGATAATAGTTTAGAACACAAGGCAATCTCGTTAGTTCCAGAAATTCAACGATTAAAAGACAAATTAATTGAACTCGGATGTGATCGAAGTATGATGACAGGAAGTGGATCGGTTGTGATGGGGTTCTCACAAAGTGAAGAGGTTATAAATAATTGTATTTATAATTTAAGAAAACATGTACGTTTTGTACGTAAAACGAAAATCTTGTAAGATACTTATAAGATTTTTTTATTGGATAATTGATTAACTGTACTACATGTATTACAATTGTATTACATTGGGAGGAAACTGTATGAGCATGATTACACTACGAGTCAGTGAAGAAGAAAAAGAAGTATTACAACGATACGCTGATTTTACAGGAGTATCTTTGAGTGAATTTATAAAGACACGAGTTATTGAAAGTATCGAAGATGAATATGATCTTAAGATGATTGAAGAGTACGAAAAAAAGAAATTAAATAATGAACTTGAGTTCTTTTCGCTTGAAGAAGTTAAAAAATTATTAGGGATTGATGATGAGTTATAGAGTAACGTTTGAAAAGAATGCGTTAAAAAAGATAACAAAGATTGATGCGAATCAACGAATTATTCTTATGGCTTGGATCCAAAAGAATTTAGAACATTGTGAGAATCCTAGAAGTCATGGGAAAGCATTATCTGGTAAATTAAATCCTTATTGGAGTTATCGTGTAGGAGATTATCGAATTGTTGTAGAAATCAAGGACCATGAGCTAGTTATAGTGATTATTTCTTTAGGTCATAGAAGAGATGTATATCATAAGATTTAATTAAAATGAGAAATCTTGTAAGTCGCTTATAAGGTTTTTTTGATAAAATAGACTTGGAGGATTACGTGATGAGAACTGCGATTGTTTTGGCGGCTGGTAAAGGGACTCGAATGAAGTCTAATTTGCCTAAAGTAATGCATCCAATCTTGAGTGAATCAATGATTGAACATGTTATGACACATTTAAATGAAATTAAAGTGGATCATAGTGTGGTTGTTGTAGGACATGGGGCAGAGAGTGTACAAGCGTGTTTGAAAGAGTCCGTATCGTATGCGATTCAAAGTGAACAACTTGGAACAGGGCATGCCGTTATGCAAAGTCTTCCGGTTTTACCTGAAGAGGGAGATTCATTAATATTATATGGGGATACACCTTGTATCCAATCGAAGACAATGGATTGGTTGTATGATGTGAATCAGGATTATGATTTGACGGTATTGACGGCTGTGTTTAGTGATCCAGCGCGTTATGGAAGAATTGTACGAGACAATCAAGGGCAGATTGAAAAGATTGTGGAGTATAAGGATTGTACGGATGAACAGAAACGCATTAATGAGATTAATACGGGAATCTATTGTGTAAAGAATCATGCTTTACATACTTACTTGTCTCATATTACGAATGATAATGCGGCGAAAGAATATTATATTACCGATTTAATCGAGATATTCTTGAAGAATGGATTAAGAGTTCAAGCATTACCAATTGATGATTCAGATGAAGTGTTAGGGGTAAATGATCGTGTTGATTTAGCGAGAGCTTCTAAATGGATTCAGATGACGACGAATAAACAATGGATGGAAAAGGGTGTTACCTTCATAAATCCTGAACAGTCGTATGTATCGATTAATACGGTTCTTGAAGAAGATGTGACGATTTATCCGAATGTGTATTTAGAGAAAAAGACACATATTAAAAAAGGCACAACCTTATTACCGAATACATTTATTTCGAATAGTACGATTGGTGAGAACTGTAAGATTGATGCGTCACGGATAACAGATTCTGTTGTTCGTAATAATGTGAATGTAGGTCCATATGCGCATCTACGTGAACATTGTGTTATTGATGATAATAATCGTATTGGTAATTTCGTAGAAATGAAGAATACGCAGATTGGATTTGATAGTCGTTGTGCTCATTTAACGTATTTGGGTGATACGATTGTTGGGAAGAAAGTTAATTTTGGATGTGGAGTCGTGACAGTGAATTATGATGGTAAATCGAAGTTTAAGACAATCATAGGCGATTATGCCTTTATCGGAAGTAATGTGAATTTGATAGCGCCTATTGAGGTTGGAGAAAACTCAGTGGTTGCGGCAGGTTCTACCATTACGCGCAATGTCGATGATACAGACATGGCCATTGCACGAGCACACCAAGTGAATAAACCAGGATATGGTTTACGCTATAAGGAAAAGAAATGAAAGGTCACGGAACTATGAAGGATATCGTAATATTTGCATTAACATCCAGTATCGCATTAGCAGATGAAATTTGCGTTCATTTAGGGATCAAACGAGGTGAAATCTCGGTAAGACACTTTGCGGATGGAGAAATTATTGTCGAACCTTTGGAATCGGTTCGTGGTAAACATGTATTCATTGTTCAATCGACCTGTAATCCTGTTTCTGAGACATTAATGGAAGT
>DASSDQ010000151.1:0-7908 GCA_035697025.1 Erysipelotrichaceae bacterium
GACCAATCATACGCAGCTCGTTCTTTATACGCTGTCGCATAAGCATATCCAACGATTTCAGAATTAATGGTGGCGACTAAATATGGGTATTTCTTTGTGATTTTCTGAATACGTTCCCTAAATTCTTCAATGCTTGGTACATCGTATTCGAATGTAATTGATGTATTCAAAACATAATAAGCATATATCTCTACTAATTCTTTCGCATCATTAAGGTTTACTGGTCTAATTTGCATGGTTTTGTTCATATCGTTCTCGATTCACTTGTTTAATATTATACTCAAAAAATTAGACTTGTTCATGATTATTTTGGATTCCTATGTTAAAATCAAAAGGACTATAAGAGGTAACTTATGCAAGCGATTATGGAATCATTGTTTGATGTTTTATATTTAGGTACAGTAACTTACTTAGGCGTACAAATGGTTGTAGGTTCTAAACGTAATAAATTCTTTCGTATATTTGGTGTAATGGCAATTATTCTTGGATTTGGGGATGCGTTTCATCTTATTCCTAGAATGATCGCATTATGGGGAGAAGGGGTTGAAGCTCACGCATTCGCATTGGGATTCGGCAAACTTGTCACATCATTTACTATGACAGTTTTCTATGTCATTTTATATCATATTTGGGCAATGTATTATAATGTTCGTACGACTAAAACACTTACTTGGACGGTGTATATTTTAGCGTTTATTCGTATCGCATTATTGTTTTTCCCACAAAATGACTGGTTTAGTATTGATTCACCTTTAAGTTGGGGGATTTATCGTAATATACCTTTCGCATTGTTAGGTGTGTTGCTTATTATTTTGTTCTATCGTGAATCAAAAGATATGCATGATCAAGTATTTAAGTACATGTGGTTGGCAATCACTTTAAGTTTTGCGTTCTATATTCCAGTTGTATTATGGGCGGACACTTATCCATTAGTAGGTATGTTAATGATTCCAAAGACTTGTGCTTATGTATGGATGGTTTGGATGGGATATTCAGAATTTAAAAAATAACTTAAAATTGTACACGAAAAGTGTACAATATTTGTATAAGGAGGATTCTTATGACAATCATTCAAAGAGTTATCCCCGGTTATACTGAAGCTGATAATGTGACAGGTTGTTGCCCAGTATTTCATCCAGAGTTATATGATAATAAAGTTTTTGATTTAAGTGAATATCAGTTTATAAAAGATTCAACACTTAGTTTTATGCATATTCCACTTAACATGGATCGTGTTTTTACTCGTGTAATGCGAGCGATAGACCAATCTAAACAAGCTTATGATGACCACTATTTGATTTTATCGCGTGATATGGGTCCATTTAAATCAAATCACTATTTCCTTACTAAAGGGGATGTGGAGGGCTATAAAACTGAGAAGATTGAAGGACACTATTTTGCGAAAGTTTATGATGGTGAGTTTAAAGATATTGAACATTGGTTGAAAGACTTTAAGTTACAGATGACAAATCTTGGGCAAACTTTAAATGAGTTATTTGTCTTTTATACAACCTGTCCTAATTGCGCTAAAGTATATGGTCATAATTATGTCGTTCTGTTTGGGAAAACGCAACAATAAATATGGGGAACTATAAAGCTGTAATATATGATATCGATGGGACACTTTTAGATACGCTAAAAATGAATATGGTCCCTTTATTAAAAATACTTCATGAAGAAGGGTTTACTGATTTAAAATATGAATCGATTTTAAAATACGCTTCTTATCCGGGTAGAAAAGTTCTTGAAGAATTAAAGATAGCGAATCCTGATGATGTGTATCTTAGATGGGTTCAATATGTAAATGCATATGAAGAAGGGGCGACGATTTATCCTGGGATTATAGAACTCTTAAAGGAAGTTGAATTATTAGGTATTCGACAAGCTGTTGTGAGTGCTAAGACGATGAATCAATATCGAATTGATGTAGTTTCAAAAGGGTTGGATTCATTTATGGAATGTCGTGTCTTAGCGGAAGATACATTTAAGCATAAACCTGATCCTGAACCTTTGTTAAAGTGCTTAAGTTTATTGAATTTAAAGAGTAATGAAGTGTGTTATATTGGGGATGCTTATTCCGATTATATTGCCTCAAATGCGGCTGGTATTGATTTTATCTATGCGAAATGGAATGGATTGGTGGATGAAAGAATTCAAGCTAAAATTGAATTAAATCATCCTTTAAAGTTAATTGAAGTACTGATTTAAACAGGGAAACCTGTTTTTTTATGAATCATCATAAATGAGTTAATTTTTTCACAAAAAAGAATTGATAATTTATTCATTGAGGCATAAACTAAAAAATAGTGGAATATCTTATGAAAGGGAAATAATATGTTGTGTCCAAGCTGTGGATTAGACCAAGAAGGTAAGTTTTGTCGTAATTGTGGGAAAGATCTTACAATTAAGAAAAGTGAAGCGAATGCGGTGTTTGATGAAGTAATTGATCATTTCAAAGAATTTAAAGAATCGAAAGGTCAAAATGCATTAAAGGTTAGAGATTTATTTACCTCTGTGTTTGAAAAACATACCAAAGAAGATTCAGAAAAACTCCTCATATCCGGCACTTCCTTTACCACTCCTGATGAATCTGAAATATCCAGTTCTTGGCCAAAGCCATGGTTGTACTCAAGAATTTTTGTGATGTTGGGATTAACTTGTGTATTTTTATATCTATGTACAATGACTTTCTATAACGATAATACGATTCCTGGATTAATCTTCATGGGGTCTATCACAATGCCATTTACTCTAGTCATATTCTTTTGGGAGGCAAATGCACCTCGTAATATTAGTTTGTTTGATGTGATAAAAATGTTCTTTATTGGTGGTGTTGGTTCTTTACTTATGACCATCTTCTTATTTGAGTTTATATCTCCAGGGGCTGAAATGACATTCTTTGCGGCGATGATTATAGGTGTCGTCGAAGAAGTTGGTAAGTTAATTATTGTCGCATTTTTTATTAAATCGATGAAACCTAAATATATTTTAAATGGTTTATTGATTGGGGCAGCTATAGGAGCTGGTTTCGCATCATTTGAATCGGCTGGGTATGCTTTACGGATTGCGCTTAATGGTGGTGGATTAGAAGGTATGTTGGATGTGATTTATTTAAGAGGTATCCTTGCGGCTGGAGGTCATATTGTATGGGCTGCGATATCAGGGGCTGCGATTTGTTTAGTCACAAAAAATAAGGTTTTTGATTATAATGTGTTAAGTTCACAAGACTTCTTGAAGTTATTCGCTGTTCCCGTTGTCTTACATGCGATATGGGATATGCCAATTTATATACTTACTGAAATTTACTTTATTCCTGTTGTGCTAACAGTTATCGCTTGGGTGTTTATCTTAGTTCTGATTAATTCTGGTTTAAAACAAATTTCTGAAATATCTCCGAATTAAAAAATCCCGTATGGGATTTTATTTATGTTTAATGAATGTTCCTTCACGCAATTCTCTAAACGCTAAAGCGAGTTCTTCTTTTGTGTTCATAACAATTGGTCCTCCAAACGCAACAGGCTCATTTAACGGCAATCCTTCAAACCACAAGAAACGTGAATCTGTGATTGCCTTAAGTTCAACTTTCGTACCTTCATTCAATAATACTGCGGAACGTTTTGGTAATAAGGTATGATCTTCCACATTCAATAACTCACTATTAAATGTATAGATAAATAGTGTAGAATCTGAACTTACATTAAGTGCAAATACTTCATCTTTAGTTAAACTAATATCAAGTATACGTGCTTGTACGTACTTTGGTTGAATCTTAGGACTAACACCATCAACCGATCCTGATATGACGCGAATGGTATAACCATCTTTGATAATCGGTTGAACATGATATTCAAGAATATCCCAATATGCAGGTTCACACATCTTATCTTTTTGAGGTAGATTGATCCAAAGCTGTAAACCAAGCATACGAGGTGCAGGTTGTGGCATTTCTTGGTGAATAATACCTGAACCTGCAGTCATCCATTGAGCTTGTCCATCGCGTATAACACCTTTATTCCCTAAACTATCTTGATGTTCAATTATCCCGTGAATCAAATAAGTGAACGTTTCAATTCCACGATGTGGATGAAAAGGGAAGCCCGCAATGTAATCGCGTGGATTTGTCGAATCAAACGCATCCAACATCAAGAATGGATCTACATCTCTAACATCTTGTGAACCAATGACACGGGTTAGTTTTACACCAGCCCCATCTGAAGTTTGAAATCCTTGGATAACTCGTTTAACATGTCGTTTCATTATTGTTTCTCCATTCGATCAATTATTTTTAACTCATATAGTTTCTCTAATGTAATATGGCCAGCCGCAAACATTGTTTTAACTTTTATGACTTCTTCATCTGACACAAAGAAGATCTGATCACTTCTTAAACAATTGAAGTAATAGTCATATTTTGGATCGTTCCCAATAAACTCAATAGCTTCAGCACAGGCAAGGTCTCGTTGTTCAACTAAATCATAGATTTTATATTCATTGAATACAGCTTTTGGTTGAAGTCCATCAAAGCGACTTAAGAATTCATCTTGTTTACATCCAACTAAACTTAGGAATATGAGAATGATTAAGAGTCTTTTCATAGCTGCTCCTTTTTATCATTATAGCACTTAACAGAAATGATATAATGGGTCTAATGAGACGAAAAATACTTATATGGTCACTCTATTTTGCCTTATGGCAAGGCATCGCGATGGTGGTAAATCAAGCTGTAATACTACCTTCTTTTACTGATGTATTTGTGCGTTTGATACAACATTTATCACAATCAACACTATATATTAATTTGTTTTATACCTTGTTTAGAGTCATTATAGGAACTGTTATCGCATTTGTATTGAGTTTATCTTTTGCGTTATTATCGTATGATTTTAAATGGATTAAACAAGCATTGAATCCATTAATTCTGATTAGTAAAACAATTCCTAATATTACGTATATCTTATTGGTGCTTATTTGGTTCTCACGTGAATTATCGGTATTGTTTGTGACGATCTTAATTCTATTTCCAGTCCTTTATAATCAAATCTCAATATCGTTGATGGAGATTAATCCAGAACTTTTAGAGTTATTAAAGCTTTATCCTGAAACATATTATTATCGATTAATCAAAGTGATTTTACCTTTAATTAAGATATCATTATTTGAAGGGATAAAAGGGGCATTATCATTAGGGTTTAAAGTCGGAGTTATGGCTGAAATATTAGGTCAAGTTCAACCTGGATTAGGGTATTTAATGCATATTGCGAGGATGAATTTTGAGACGGTAGATTTATTTGCGTATACCGCAATAATGATTATTGTCGTTATCTTAATTGAAAAAACCATGGATCATTTTAAGACATTATCAAAAGTTAAAGAAATTTTAAAATAGGACTATACGAATTGATTATCATGTGCTAAACTACTGTCAGTATAGGTCCTTTAAGTCTAACCTGTGAGTTAGATAAGGTTCAAACAAACACCTTCAACACAAAGGGTCCTTTTACAAAAAGGCCCTTTTTTTTGGAAAAGTGGACCATACCAAAGAAAAAAGGAGAAGCATATGAAAAACATTATTCACGGATATTTACCAGAAGAAAGACCTCCGTTTGGGAAGTTGGTACTCTTCGCTCTACAACAGATTCTAGTTATGTTCCCTGCGACCGTTCTAGTCGCATTATTAACTGGTTTCCATGTATCTACGACAATCTTTGCGTCTGGTTTCGCGACTATCATCTTTATCTTTATCACAAAAGGAAAAATCCCTTTGTATTATGGTTCTAGCTTTTCTTACTTAGCTCCAATTATGGGGATCACAATGGCTAAATTTGGTGTTCCTGCTGGTGATGAATTAATCTCACAAGTACAGTTCGGAATTATCTTATCTGGTTTTGTGTCAATTGCGGCGGGTCTTATTGTTAATTATTATGGTGCAGAGAAGATTGAAAAATTACTTCCTCCAACCATTACAGGTAGTATTGCGATTGTAATCGGTCTTTCATTAGCAGGTACGGCAATGAATTCAGCGTCTGGTTATGATGCGGCTACAGGTCTTACAAATAACGCTGCGTGGACGGTTGCGCTAATTACATTAGTTTCAACAATTGTCTTCTCAGTTTACTTAAAAGGTGTATGGAGTCAACTTCCAATCTTACTAGGTATTCTTACGGGATACGTTGTGGCGATTGCGTATGGAATGGTTGATTTCAGTGTCATTATGAATGGTGGTATCGTAACAGTTCCGCACTTCACGTTACCAACAGTTTCTTGGCCAGCTGTATTCGCGATTATGCCAATTGCGATTGCGACGATTCCAGAATCAACTGCACATTTATTCCAATTGGATATTTATGTTAATGATCTTGCGAAACGTAAAGGTGCGCCTGAACAAAAAATTGCGAATAAATTAGGTCTAAACTTAATTGGGGATGGGATTGGAGATATCGTTGCTGGTTTCATCGGTGGTCCTGCTGGAACGAACTACGGTGAAAACTTATCGACAATGGCTATTACTAAAAACTTCTCAGTATGGGTATTAGGTGCAGCCGCAATTCTTGCGATGATCTTCTCATTCTTAGCACCAATCACAAACTTCGTATTAACATTCCCTGCACCAGTTATTAACGGCGCAAGTATCTACTTGTTCGGTGTTATCGGAGCTCAAGGTATTGCGATTATGATAAACAAAAAAGTTGACTTGTTTGATTCAAGAAATCTAGCAATCATCGCAGTTGTATTAACAATCGGTCTTGGTGGTTCATATGTATTCCCGAATGGTATGATTCCATTCTTCGGAATTAAACTTCCAGCAATCGCTTCTGCATCTGTGTTTGGTATCTTGTTAAATCTTCTCTTATCTTTCAAGAAAACAACAACTGAAGTAGAATAATCAATAAAAATGAAAGAGACTAACTTAATTGTTAGTCTCTTTTTTTGTCTATTTATTCTTTAAACTATCGCGTATTTCTTTAAGTACGGATAAACTATCTTCAACTGGTTCACTAACAACCTGAACTACATCTTCTTTCTTCTTCATACGACTCATAAACTTAACGATAAAGAAGATACTTAAGGCGATTAGGAAGAAATCAATGGTACTCTTAATAAAATTACCATAGAGTATCGCAACTTCAGTTTGTGTTTCAGTCGCCGCATTTAATACAATCTTTAAATCCGCATAATTAACATTACCAGTAAGTGTAGACAATAGAGGCATTACAAGATCATTAACGAGTGATGATACGATTTTACCAAATGCACCACCGATAATAACCCCAACAGCTAAATCCATGACATTTCCCTTTAAGGCGAAAGCTTTAAATTCATCTAAATGCTTTTTCATAGAACCTCCTTTTTTATTATTATAGCGCTATGATTATTCTATTTACAGTAAATGAAACCAAACATTTCCATTTAAAGGCTATTTTATTTAAATTATATGATTTGTCGCATAGGGTTAATCATGCTAAACTGAAAATAACTATGAATGACACAATGGTTTGGAATTATCTTGCAGAAATCGCATCGGCGTTTTATTTATTGGTTATCCTAATTTATTCTAGGCGTTTTCGCATATATCCAAGCGAAAGAAATCGTTTTTTTGTGTCTATGATTGGAATCGTTTTCTCAACTATTGTAATCTCAATTATCACTGTATTATTTACGCAGTATCATGAATTAATCCCATCATCTATCAATCAATTTGTACATACCTTGTTCTTTTTACTTTACCCTTGGATATCGGTGTTGTTTTTCTATTACACGTTACATGTAGTATATGAAGATCGTGAAAGTATCATGCATCGAATTCAAATAATATCTGCTATACCAATATTGATTTATAGTATTGCGGTATTTATAAATCTTAAATTTGGATTTATGTTCACAATTACAAATGAAACAGGGTATATCGCA
>DASSDQ010000152.1:0-7289 GCA_035697025.1 Erysipelotrichaceae bacterium
GATCAATACTTTCGTATAGTTTACGTTCTTCATCATCCATTCCATTCTGTGCATCGACTAAGAAGAGAATAAGTTCAGCTTCATCAATCATTTTGTAGGTCTTATCAATCCCTAACTTTTCCACAATATCATCACTTTGTCTAATCCCTGCCGTATCCAATAAATGTAAACTTACATTCTTTAAACGAACAGTTCCCTCTACGACATCGCGTGTCGTACCTGGTATTTCTGTCACAATCGCTTTGTCTTCATTGAGAAGTGCGTTTAATAAAGATGATTTACCAACATTCGGTTTCCCTATAATCGCTGTTTTAATTCCATTCTTCATCTCTATTCCACTCTTGGATTCATGGACAATCACTTCTAACTTATCCTTAAAATCCGTACATAATGGTAAGAGTGTAAGGCGTGTCATTTCTTCGATATCGTACTCTGGATAATCAATATTGACTTCAATATGCGCAATAATACCTAATAGTTCTTCTTTTAATGGATCAATCAATGTTTTAAGTGATCCTTTTAAACCTGCGATTGCCAACTGCGCACTTTGTTCACTATCCGCATTCACAAGCTCATTAATCGCTTCTGCTTGACTTAAATCAATTCTTCCATTCATTACTGCACGTTGTGTAAACTCGCCGTTATACGCTAAGCGTGCTCCTAAGCCTAAGACTAACCCTAATATTTTCTGAGTCACAAAAACACCACCATGACACTGTATTTCCACAATATCTTCACGGGTATAACTGTGTGGACCTTTCATGACTAAAACAATTACTTCATCTACGACTAAATTTGTATGGGGTTCATGAATAAAACCATAGGTAAGCCTATGGTCCTGTTGAGATAAATCCTTCTTAATAAGAGTTTCCGCTATTTCAACCGCACGATCCCCACTAAAGCGAATAATCGAAACCGCTTGAGTTGTTAAGGCAGTAGATAGTGAAACGATTGTATCTTGTATCATATTAATCTTCCAACGCATCCATTAGTTCCAGTAAACGATTTAAATCATCTTCTGAATCAAAATGAATTTGAATTTTTGTACCTTCTATTTTAACTTTAGTCTGTAATTTATTTCTTAACAACTGTTCCGCATAATCATAATGATGTGAAATAGGTTTATCCACTTTAGGTTTCTTCTTCATCAATGCTTCAACTTCACGTGAACTCAACTTCTCTTTCACGATACGTTTTGCGATCGATTCGACTAAACTCTTATCTTCACAACTAATTAAAGGTTTAACTTGACCCATACTTAGTTCTTGATTGTATAACATTTGAATAACCGATTCAGGTAATTGGAATAAACGTAAGGTATTCGTAATATGCACACGACTCTTCCCAACCTTTTTACCCAACTCTTCTTGCGTTAAACCTAAGCGTTCGATGAGTGTTTGGTAAGCCTTAGCTTCTTCCACAACATTTAAATCTTCACGTTGAATATTCTCGATAAGCGATACTTCCATCATCTGACGATCATCAAAATCCAATACAATCGCAGGAATTCGTTCTAAACCAACTTGCTTAACCGCTCTTAAACGTCTTTCTCCCGCAATAAGTTGATAACCACTAACTGACTTACGAATCAGAACCGGTGTAAAAACACCATGTTCCTTTATACTCATAGCTAATTCATCGATTTTATCTTGATCAAAATGTTGTCTTGGTTGGTAAGGATTTGGATGAATGAGTTTAACATCAATTTCTTCGCTGTTATTCGTCCCACTATGTTGAATCTCTTCAAGCACACTGGACACATTCTCCCCAAATATAGCCTCTAACCCTTTACCTAAACGACTCTTCTCTTCGCCCATTACTTCACCCCTTCGTTTTGTTGGATGACTTCTTTTGCTAATGCCGCATAGGCACGCGCACCTTCAGAACGAACATCGTACTCAAAGATACTTTGTCCACGGGATGGTGCTTCAGATAGTTTGATATTACGCGGAATAAATGATTTATACACTCTCTCTTTAAAGTATTTACGTACTTCTTGTTGAACTTCAACGCTTAACTTCGTACGTGCATCAAACATCGTAAGTAAGATACCCTCTATCATAAGTTTAGTATTGAACAACTTCTGTACTAAACGAATTGTGGATAATAATTGCGTTAAACCTTCTAATGCATAATATTCACATTGTACTGGAATAATCACTGAATCTGCCGCGGTTAATGCGTTTGTATTAAGTAAACCAAGGGATGGCGGACAATCAATTATGATGTAATCGTAATGTTCCTTCGCCACATCTAGTTTATTCTTAAGTAATTTCTCACGTCCAACCTTATACTCAACCATCTCTAAGTCAGCCCCTGCTAAATCAATCGTTGCTGGAATTAAACTTAATGGAGGTTGTTTCAATATTATTTTGGCTTGTTCAACCGTCTTATCACTCATCACCACATCATAAACACTATGATGAATCGATTCACGAGCTGCCCCAACTCCTTGGGTACTGTTTGCCTGCGGATCAAAGTCAACCAATAAGACTTTCTTGCCTAAATACGCTAATCCTGACGCAAGATTAATACTGGTCGTTGTTTTACCAACCCCACCCTTTTGATTCGCAACCGCAATAATTTTACCCATATTAACCTCTTTCACAATTTCTACTTCGGAAACCTCAATGTAATTTCGACAAACTCTTCTTGATCCTTTTCAGACATTTCTACGACAATCCCAGTCTTCTTAATCATATTGACAGCCGCATGAACGGTATTTAATGCGACACGTAGATTACGTGTAATCCCACGCGTTTGATTTTTCTTAACTTTTTTATCTTCTTTATGATGTTCAACCAACGCTTCCGTTTGTTTAACATTTAAATTCTGTTCTGTAATCTTCTTATACACATCCATCTGTTTCTTCTCATCCATACCGAGTAATGCGCGCGCATGACGTTCTGTGATTTGTTTATCACTCACCGCAGCTTGTATTTCTACTGGTAATTGAAGTAAACGAATTTTATTCGCAACACTGGATTGAGATTTACCAATCTTTGCCGCAATTTTATCTTGTGTTAATGCATGCGTATCAATCATAATCACAAACGCTTTAGCTTCTTCAATTGCGGATAAATCTTCACGTTGAATATTTTCAACTAATGCCATTTCCGCCATTTGACTATCATCCACATCCAATACGAAACATGGAATAGTAGGTGCTTGAAGTAAACTCATTGCACGATAACGTCGTTCACCCGCAATAATTTCATAATGATCGCCACTTTGACGAACAGATATTGGTTGAATTAAACCATTCTCTTGAATGGATAATGCGAGTTCACGAATCGCATCCTCTTTAAAGTTTAAACGAGGTTGATAACGATTCGATACAATTTGATTTAAAGGGATATCACGTGTTTGTTTCATATTAAAGTGCTTTCTTTTTAATTTGTGCATAAGCACGAGGATATTGACTTGGCGTTTTATCCAATTTAATCCATTCTAAATTCATCCGTTGACCTGCATTAGGCAAACGATGTGCATGATAGATTGTATCACTCAATTTGAGGTTTTTTATCGCATTTTTTGCGTCATCGACTTCTTCTTGTGCATTTAAGCCCTTCATCGCTATCATCTTCCCATTAACTTTGAGTAATGGTACCGATAATTCCATAAGCATACTTAATCTTGCGACAGCGCGTGAAGTACATACATCATACATCTCTTTTAGATCTAAACATTCTTCTGCTCTACGATTTAAAACTTTAACATTCTTTAAATTAAGTGTTTGTACGACATTATTCAAGAACTGACAACGTTTCCCTGTCGGTTCAATTAAATCAAATTGACAATCATCTCGAACTATCGCAAGACATAAGCCAGGAAACCCAGCTCCACTTCCAATATCCGCAACTTTCGCATTCATCGGTAATAAAGGCTCAATCAATAAACAGTCCATGAAATGTTTCTCACGCACTGCTTCTTCTTGATCAATCGCTGTTAAATTCATTACTTTATTCACTTCTATAAGAAGATTTAAGTAGATTTCAAAAGCTTCACTTAACTGTTTTGCACGACTCGGATATGCGGACAGTAAAAAGTGATAAAAATTTTCTTGGGTTAATCCATTTTCCATGGTTGTATTATAACAAATTATGCCTCTATTAAGAAGTGTGACTGTCCGTCTTTTTACCTTTATTAAGATAGGTCTTTAGGACAACCATATCTGCTGGGTTTACCCCTGAAATACGTGAAGCTTGACCTAAAGTAAGTGGTTTGATCTTCGTCATACGTTGTTTACCTTCAATTGAAAGATGTGGAATTTCATTATAATCCAAATCTGTTGGTATCTTTACATTATCTAAACTATGTAGACGTTCAACTTCACGCGTTGCCTTTTGGATATAACCTTCATACTTTACTTCAATTTCCGCCATGTTTAAAACATCGACTGAATAAGATTCGAGTGGTAAATAAGGTTTAAGTTCTTCAATGGTAATTCTAGGACGTTTTAGCACTTCATACGCTGTAATTCCTTCATTAAAGACTGGATACTCCTTTTCAATTAAGAAAGGATGAATACCATCTTTCTTAGTAAATCGTTTAACTTTTAACTCTTCGATTAATTGATTCAAATCAGCTTTCATCTGTAATACTTTCGCATAACGTTCTTCTGACAATAACCCAACCTGATGTCCATACTCACTCAAACGCATTTCCGCATTATCATGACGTAATAACAGACGATGTTCAGCACGTGATGTTAGTAAACGATATGGCTCTACTACACCTTTGGTGACTAAGTCATCAATCATAACCCCAATGTACGCTTCATCGCGTTTCAAGATGAGTGGTTCTTTTCCTTGTAGTTTAAGGACTGCATTAATTCCAGCCAATAAGCCCTGGCCTGCCGCTTCTTCATAACCACTTGTCCCATTAATTTGTCCCGCACTAAATAAACCAGAAATCGTTTTAACTTCTAAGTTTGGATAGAGTTGAGTCGGATCAATCGCATCATATTCGATTGCGTAAGCGTATTTATCGATGACACAGTTTTCAAATCCTGGTAATGAGCGAATCATTTTGTCTTGTACATCATGTGGCATGGAAGTAGAGAAACCTTGTACATAGGTAGTATCTAAGTGTCTTGATTCGGGTTCTAAGAAGATTTGGTGACGTTCTTTATCGCTGAAACGTACTAATTTATCTTCAATGGATGGACAATAACGCGGTCCAACACCTTCTACTAATCCAGAATACATGGCAGATTTATTTAAATTTAGTTTAATGACTTCATGTGTTTCAGGTTGTGTATAAATCAAGTAACACGGTACTTGTTCTTTCGGATACTCTTCAACTTTCATATCTAATGAGAAGTGTATAAACTTTTCATCGCCCGGTTGAATTAATCCATGACTAAAATCAATCGAGTTAGTCTTAATACGAGGAGGTGTTCCAGTTTTTAATCTGAAAGTTCTTAACCCTAATTCACGGAGTGATTCTGATAGCTTATTCGTTGTACGTTGATCATCTGGTCCACTTACCGTAGCAGTAGATCCAACCAATATCTTCGAACTCATATATGTTCCGCTAGTTAACACAACCGCATCGGCCGCCATAAAACCACGTTTCTCACATTGAATTCCCTTCACAACTCCATCTTCTACGACGATTCCTTCAACTAAATCTTCTACGACTTCTAAGTTATTTGTATGATGTACGATATCATGCATCATTTTTGAATATTCGATTTTATCAGACTGTACACGTAAACATTGAACCCCTGGTCCTTTAGTTGAGTTCAATAATTTAAACTGTAACGCGGTTTTATCCGCAGTTATTCCCATTTGTCCGCCTAATGCGTCAATCTCACGTACTACAATACCTTTAGCAGGTCCACCAACGGATGGATTACATGGCATAATCGCAATTCGTGACGCATCCATGGTTAAAAGACTGGTCTTTACGCCCATTCTTGCGCTTGATAGTGCGGCTTCTACGCCTGCGTGTCCTGCTCCAATTACTACGATATGCATATGTTCACCTTTTGCCTTTTTATTTTATCATAAACGTCAAGTGGTCATCCCATATGACACTCTTTTATTAAAAGTGCTAAAATAGTTAAAGAGGTTAATTAAATGTTAAATGAAAAGTTGTTGAACGTTGTTCGTTCTATGCAAAAAGCTGAGATTACAGGGTATCATGCTTACCAAATGATCGCAAAAAAAGTTAAAGATTCGCATAATAAAGCTCTTATCTTAAAGATGGCTGGTGAAGAGATGAAACATTACCACATCTGGAAGTCCTATACACAAACAGATGTTCAACCAGATCGAGTTCAATTGTTTATCTATTCACTTTCTAATTTAGTCTTTGGATTTACGTTTACCTTAAAGATTATGGAAAAGTTAGAAGATAAGGCAAATCAATTGTATGAAGATTATAGTGTTGATTTACCTGAGGCAAAACATATTTCCGCTGAAGAAGAAGCACATGAAAAAGAACTCATCGCAATGTTGGATGAAGAACGTCTTCAATATGTTGGCTCTATGGTTCTTGGCTTAAATGACGCGTTGGTTGAATTAACTGGTACATTAGCCGGTCTTAGTTTGGCTTTACAAAACACTAAACTAATCGCTTTATCTGGATTAGTTACAGGTATTTCTGCCACATTATCGATGATGAGCAGTGAGTATTTATCATCAAGAAGTGAAGGCGCTGAACATCCATTCAAAGCCGCATCTTATACCGGTATTATGTACATTGCGGCAGTTGTATTACTTGTATTACCGTATCTCTTGTTTGATTCTCAACACTACTTATGGGCACTTGCGACGATGTTAGTGATCGTATTATTGATTATCTTAGTCTTTACTTATTATGTATCCGTTGCCCAAGATTTACCGTTCAAAAAACGTTTCTTGGAAATGGCTACCATCTCCATCTCTGTTGCGGCTATCGCATTCGTAATTGGGGTTATTGTTAAACAAGTATTAGGGATTGATGTATAAGCGCTTCGGCGCTTTTTTTATGGATTAATAAAAAACTTTAAGTTATTTCTTAAAGTTTAACTATTTTACGATTCAATCGATAAGCTTCACCAGGTGCAAGTATTCTAATTCGTTCTGGATTTACAACTTTATCCATAAGATTCTTTGGATCCCCATTAAACGGTGTCATATCTGGGGCATCAACCGTTCCCCAATGACACAGTAATAACTCACTGTTTGGATAGGTATTCGCTAATTTAACCGCGTTATCGAAGCCAATATGCCAAGAACTATCTGAGAAGTCAAAGAAGATGACATCTGGATGCGGCATTGTTAATTGTTCAGGCAGTA
>DASSDQ010000153.1:0-3310 GCA_035697025.1 Erysipelotrichaceae bacterium
TGTACCAAGCATTGAAGAATTTAGGGAACGTATTCAGAAAATCACAAAGAAATACCCATATTTAGTCGCCACCATTAATTCTGAAATCGTTGGATATGCTTATGCGACAGCGTATAAAGAACGAGCTGCGTATGATTGGTCAGTTGAAACAACTGTTTATGTTAAGCAGGATGAACATGGGAATGGAATTGGTAAAGCACTCTATATCGAACTTGAACAAGCATTAAAAAACAAGCATATTGTGAACATGCTTGCGTGTATTACGTACCCTAATCCTAAGAGTATTGATTTTCATACGAAGTTTGGCTTTAGTACTGTGGGTCATTTCCCAAAAATTGGATTTAAGTTCAATGAGTGGCGTGATATCGTATGGATGATGAAAACATTGAGTTAAATTATTTTAAAAAAATAATCAATTAAAGAGAACTAAAGTATGGAGAAATTCAAAAAGCCTTTATTACTACATGAACAAATAGACTATTTGCATCTTAAAAAGAATATTAGTTTTGATAATACGAATATTAGTTTTGCGGAAAATTGTTTACTTAAATATAATTACATAAACGTTATTACACCTTTTAAGCATTACTATGCTCTAAAGAACTCTGACTATCAGTTAATTAAAGATGATAATGAAAATCATATCTACCCAAAAGAAACAGATTTTCTTGAATATATCGTTCGTTATTCAAATGAAAGACAGGTTTATCCTACAATATTTCAAAATATTAGCACTTTTGAAACAAATTTTAATTCAATTTTCACACATTTTACGATTACATTTTATAATATTGATTCCTTTGAACGATTTAATTCATTTATTACTTCTTTAAAATTAAAACTTGTATTTTTTGATAAGAATTACAAATTGAAAGAACAAATTAGTAGAACAATTAATAATTTTGAAAATAAATTAAATGAATTTAATAATTTGTATATTTTGTTTGATCGATTAAGTTTAAATGATTTATGTAATCTCTTTAGAGTGATTGATCAAAAGCTTAAAAATAAAATATTCAAGGCTTTATTAGAATTTGATAAAACATTAAAATTCAGTGATTTAAATACTTTTGAATCAAAGCTTTATATTATTGTTGGTATAAGAAATTGTATTTGCCATAATAATAATCTTGAAATTCTAGTACGTTTTTATGATTTTAAACGAGCTGATATTAGATCATCATCTGATCAAAAAGCATATAAACGATTAATTGAGAAGCTTTGTAAGTAACGAAAAAAACCGTTTTCACGGTTTTTCCCTACCTATCGGCCATTTACATTTTAATAATAAAATAAAAAGAGGTTTAAGTCAATTAAACCTCTTTATCTATTAATCTTTATTTACCTTAACTCTTTTTTAATATCCGATTGAATATATTACGATATTTATACACAAATGCGGATGAGATAAATACTTTCGCTAAATCAAATGGTAAGAAAGGAATCACTCCAATCGCAATTGCCTTATCAAAACTTGCGCCAAGAATTATCATTAATCCAAGTACGCCAAATAGATACACAACGCCTACGCCTCCTACAAGTGCCGCAAATAAATAACCAAAGAAGTATTCAAGTTTATCTTTAATAAACCCAATAACGATTGTTGCGAACAAGAAGCCAAAGAGATACCCTCCAGTTGGACCAAACAATACGGTTAATCCTGATGTACCATTCGAGAAAACAGGTAAACCAATTGCGCCAAGTAATAAATATAATCCTACTGTAGGAAATGAAATCGAAATTGGCATACTTAATGCGATTACCATTAGGAATAAGCTTTGTAAGGTAAAAGGTACTGTTGAGAATGGTAAAGGAATAGATATAAATGCTGATATTGATAATATTGCGGCTAATAATGATATAACTATCATTCTTTTAATTGGTTTCATAAAGTTCCTTTCAAATAAATAATGGATATTCATCTAATCTTGAATTAATCGAATACAAGTTAGAATTGTTTTTCAAGCAAAAATCTAAATAATCTTTTAAAGTATTTATACTTTGGTAATCATTATAATCAATCATACATTCATATATTCTCTCATCTTCTAAATCAACAATGCCTTGAGCATTATAACATTTTGCTTGTATTAAATCACAGTTATCTATTTTTTCAATTAACTTAATTTTGCATTGCCATCCACGCCCAAAATCATATTCGTACAGTATTTCGTTGGTTAACTTTAAAATATCACTGATTGAAATATCATTTTCACTAATTGATTTTATATTATGATTTAGATAAAAATCTTCAAAATCATCATCAGTTTCATTCATTTTTACGCGGTATTCAATCGATTGATCGTGAAAAATAAACTGATGTAAATGAGAATTCGTCCATCCAAATAATGCTTGAATATATTTATGTAATATCGATAAATTTGTCTTAGTTGGTAAGACTAAGTCTCTGGATATAATGTCGGTTTCACCTAGCAATTCTACAAATAACCGATAAGCTTCATATGAAATTGCTTTATTATAACGTATATTAAATTCTTGAATTAATTCATCAACTGGGAAAATATTCCCAAATGGATGTTGATTTAAAATACGTATTACTGATTTAGCGCTATCATTAAAGTCTTTTCCATAGTAGTACATATCTTTATAAGTCATACAAATTTTATTAACTCTTGAAATACTCTTCTTATCTTTTGTAGATCTAAAAAGAACTTCTTTACCTTGCCCAAGATATTGATTAATAATATTCTCCTTGAATCCATATCCTTTAAGTGTTCGAATCAAACCTTCAATAAACAATGTATTTAGATGAGAATATTCGCTTTTTTTAACTCCATAAATAATAAAATTGAATTGAGTTAATTCATTTGCGAATACTAATGTTTTTTTGTGTCCAATTTGAATTTCATGAAGATTCCAAACAAAAAATGGATCGGTTACTATTTCAGTAAAGATTTCTTTATCTAGTTTATCTCTTACAAGCTTTGAACATGAAAACAACATTATTCTTCCTCCTCATCCTTGTTTGATAGTCAAAAGCAATAATTATTGATTTCTCCAATATTTTTATTAGTTACTAATCTTTTTATACCACAAAAAAGAGCAGTTTTCTGCTCTTTAATAGTATAAGTTTTCTAATCCGTTAAGTTTGAATAGTTCTAAGAAGGCTTCTATTGCTTCTTTGTTTTCATCAGCCTTAACTACATTCACATTCATACGTTCCCAAGCTTGTACAAGAATCTTACTCGCAGGAACCCCTAAGGTTGTCGATAAAGATTCATCGATATCCGTTTCAAGTACACTTGGATCATCATTTACTTGCATGTTATATGCCATCATGATTTCCAAA
>DASSDQ010000154.1:0-10282 GCA_035697025.1 Erysipelotrichaceae bacterium
GGTGCGAAAATGTCCTTAGAAGTGATTAAGATGATGCCGAATCATCGATATATCGTTACGCCTGGGATGATTGATTTAGGGGTAAAACAAACTGAATTGAATAAACAGTTTGGAACTCAAATGAAAGACCATGTCGATACTGTAATCTTAGTTGGTAGAAAACAGACTCTCCCAATTTATGAAGGCTTAAAAGAATCAGGCTTTGATATGAATGAAGTTATCGTATTAGATACAGTTAAAGAAGCGTTTAGATACATCGAAGGTCATGCTCAAAGTGATGATATTATCTTACTTGAGAATGATTTACCGGATGCGTTTAATCACTAGAAATCGAGTGAACTATGGAGTGGAATCATTTTCTAAGTAAATTATTATCCATCAGTAAGATTGGATTAAAGTTCTCTAAAGATCCTTATGCGCTTGAAAACTATCAAGAATTACAGGATTTAGTTCTACTTCAAGCGAATGAAGTGAATCAACCGATTGATGTCGTAAAACTCTATCCTAAAGATACTTATCCTACACCGAATGTATCTGTACGTATTATGATCTTCAATGAAAAGAATGAATTATTAATGGTACAAGAGAAAACCGATGGTGGATATGCAGTGCCAGGTGGTTGGTGCGATGTGTTTGAATCTGCACGTCAAAACGCAATAAAAGAAACGAAACAAGAAACAGGATTGGATGTTGAGATTGTACGCTTACTAGCAGTTATGCAAAGAGAATTGTACAAACCAAAACCTACAATGATATCGGAGTATGTCTTTTATTTCTTAGCAGAAGTAAAAGGTGGAACACTTGCGTATAATCATGAACTTTTAGATATTGGATATTTTGATTATAATGCGCTTCCTGTGTTATCATTTAAAACGTCAAAACGGGAATTAGATATCGCAATGGATGTGCTTAAGCATCATAAAGAAGTCTACTTTGATTAAATAGGAGGAATCGGTATGAAATTAAATATTGGCGTATTGTTTGGAGGAAATTCAGTTGAACATGAAGTAAGTGTTATTTCAGCGTCTCAAGCGATTGCGGCGATTGATAAAGAACGTTACCATGTCATTCCTTTATATTTAACAAAGGATCATCGTTTGTTTAGTGGTGAGGCTTTATTTGATGTGAAGAACTTTAAGAAAACATCAAACTTACTTAAACAATGTAAACAAGTCAGTATCGTTAAAATCCAACAACGTTTCTATATTCAACCGGTTAAATCCAGTTTATTCACTAAAGCGCAAGAAGTAGATGTCATACTTCCAGTTGTACATGGTACACATTGTGAAGATGGTAGTATCCAAGGGTATCTTGAAACTATTGGTATTCCATATTCAGGATCAGACGTTATATCTGCCGCATTAGGTCAAGATAAAGTATTTATGAAAATGGCCTTTGAACATCATAATATTCCGATGGTTCCATGGTTCTACTTCAATCAAAATGAATATCGTTTAAATAAAGATAAAGTAATTACAGATATCCTATCTAAAGTAGGTTTACCGTGTGTTGTTAAACCAGCACGTTTGGGTTCGAGTGTTGGGATTACCTTAGTTAAAACATTAGAAACATTAAATGAGTCCATTATCGACGCATTAAATTATGATACAAAGATAGTAATTGAAAAAGCAGTTATCGATTTAAGAGAAGTAAACTGTTCAGTCTTAGGGGACGAAGTAAGTGTCGAAGCTTCTGTACTTGAAGAAGTTATGAAGTATGATGCGATATTATCGTATAAAGACAAATACCAATCCAACTCTAAATCAAAAGGCATGGCATCTACATCACGCATTTGTCCTGCAGAACTCGATGAAGCATTAACGAAAAAAGTCCAAGATCTCGCAAAAGAAGTATTTGTTGTACTAGGTTGTTCAGGGGTTACACGTATCGATTTCTTGATGGATTCGAACACAATGGAACTCTATGTCAATGAGATTAATACAATTCCTGGTTCATTATCGTTCTACCTTTGGGATAAATCAGGGTATAACTTTACGGACTTAATGGATCGCTTAATTGATCAATCGATTCAACGTCAAAGAAGAAGAGAAAAGATGGTATTCTCATTTGATACAAACTTATTAGACCAATATTCGAATAATGGTTCTAAAGGAAGTAAAGCTTAGCGTGGAAACACGCTTTTTTATTGTTTAGTCATACTAATGAGGGTAAAATGATAAAGTAAAGGAAGTGATCTTATGGAAGAAATTATTGAAGTAAATGTAGAACTTTTAACATCGTGGATAAAGCATAAAGAATATAAGAACATAAGGCACTTTTTCGAAGATACTAATACGGTTGATGCGGCGCTTTTAGTCGATCAATTAGCCATTGAAGATTTATTACATCTATTCAAAATACTACGTAAAGATGTAGGAGCAGATGTATTATCTTACTTATCAAGCGATACAATTGAACATTTAACCACAAACCTTAATCCTGAACAAATTCAGAGTTTAATGGAAGAATTATACTCCGATGACTTGAATGAAATCTTAAGTGAATTACCCGATGAGTTAGTCACAAAAGTATTACAAGCTGCGACGCCAGAATTACGTAAACAGATTAATGAATTCTTAAGTTATGAAGATAGTTCATGTGGATCGATTATGTCAGTCGACTTTGTGACATTAAAAAATAGTAGTACAGTAGCTCAAGCAATGCGTGCAATACGTAGACAAGGCAAATTAGCTGAAACAATTAACTGGTGTTATGTTGTGGATGAGCAGAAGAAATTAATCGGAAGTATTTCTCTTAAAGATATATTATTTGCGAAGGATGAAGTCATTATTGAAGATATTATGGAGCACGATATTCATTATGTGTATACACATGATGATCAAGAAGAAGCCGCAAGACTTATTTCAAAGTATGATATAACATCTATTCCTGTTATTGATAGTAGTAAGACTGTATTGGGTATCATTACAGTCGATGATATCTTTGACGTTGTGGAAGAAGAAGCAACCGAAGATATTCATAAGATGGGGGCGATGACGCCACTTGAGGGTTCTTATGTGGAATCCAGTACGATGTCAATTATTATGAGTCGACTACCTTGGTTGTTAGTCCTAATGATATCTGCGACATTTACGGGATCTATTATTTCAAGTAACCAAGAATTGTTAGTATTATTACCATCACTTGCGATTTTTATTCCGATGTTAATGGATACTGCAGGGAATGCGGGTTCACAAGCTTCTGCGATGGTTATTCGTGGGTTGGTTGTGGATGATATGGGATTAAAAGATTTCGTGATGATTTTAGTTAAAGAGACACAAGTTTCGTTCTTATTAGGCATCGCATTATTTGTGATTAATACTTTACGTATTGGTTTGTTTATGCCTCAAGTTGGTTGGGGTATTGCGATAATGGTTTCATTAACGATCTTTATTACGATTCTATTAGCGAATTTAGTTGGTGGAGCTTTACCATTGTTAGCGCTTGTAATTAAACAAGATCCAGCATCGATGGCTGCGCCTTTAATTACGACATTAGTTGATGCGTTATCACTTACAACGTATTTCTTAATTGCGTCGTATTTCTTAAGATTGTGAGGCTGATATGAGAAAGAAATTACATAAAAAAGTATTTAAAGCCTTAATTGAAGGTAGAAAATTTCAAGAAATTAGAGATGCATTTAACTATTACAATATGGTTGATTTAGCACTAATGGTTGAAGAATGTAGTGTTGATCAAATCCTTATGTTGTTTAAGATATTAAAACGTGAGATTAGTGCAGAGATGTTTACGTACTTATCCAATAATAAACAAGAAGAATTGATTAATGCGTTTACGAGTTTAGAAATTAAAGGGATGTTAGAGAATTTATACTCAGATGATATTATCGATTTCTTAGAAGAATTACCAAGTAATTTAGTTAAGAAAATCTTACAATCTGCGAGTGAAGATCAACGTTCTGAAATAAATCTATTGTTAAGTTATCCTGAAGATTCTGCAGGGTACATGATGACAACTGATTTTGTGGAACTTAAAGTCAATGATACAGTTAAACGCGCTATAACACGAATTAAGACGCAAGGTAAGGTCGCAGAAACGATTTCCAACTGTTACATCGTAAATGAGAATCGCACGTTAGTTGGCTCTATTCGTCTTCGTGAGATATTGTTTGCGGATGAAGATGAAATGATTTCAGAAATCATGGATAGTGATGTCATTACGGTTATGACGAGTGATGATCGAGAAGTTGTTGCGAATGTATTTAAGAAGTATGACTATTCTGTAATACCAGTAGTGAATGATGAAGAAAAACTCATTGGGATTATTACCGCGGATGATATCATCGACGTTATCTATGAAGAAACAACCGAAGATATTCAAAAGATTGCGGCGATTACACCAATGGAAGGATCGTATACTGAAACGAATATTATTGAGATGGCTAAATCAAGAGTATCTTGGTTAATAATCTTGATGGTTTCCGCAACATTTACTGGGTTAATCATTCAAGGTTATGAACAAACACTTACCTTAATCCCTGCATTAGCCGCATCGATGCCAATGATTATGAGTACAGCGGGCAATGCTGGTTCACAATCATCTATTATGGTTATTCGTGGAATATCCGTTGATAACATGAGTATTAAAGATTTCTGGTTAGTTATATGGAAAGAACTTAAAATTGGTTTAGTCATCGGTTTAATCTTGTTTATTGTGAATGTTATTCGTTTAATGATCTTTACTCCATCGGTCAGTATTGAAGCAGATCTTGTAATATCATTAACTGTTTTCATCACAATTCTTATGGCAAATATTACCGGTGGATTACTTCCACTATTCGCATTAATCTTTAAACAAGACCCAGCCGCTATGGCAAGTCCACTCATTACAACGATTGTCGATGCACTCGCACTAATTGTCTATTTTAAGCTAGCGATGCAGTTCTTATCGTTTTAGCTATGGTATAATAAATTAAAACAAAGGAGAAAAGTGTAAATGTCTACACCACATAATTCAGCACAAAAAAATGATATCGCGAAGTTAGTATTAATGCCAGGCGATCCATTACGCGCAAAGATGATTGCGGAAACGTATTTAGAAAACGTTACCCAATTCAATTCAGTTCGTAATATGTTTGGCTATACCGGAACCTATAAAGGTCATCCAGTATCCGTAATGGGATCAGGTATGGGAATGCCAAGTATTGGTATATATTCTTATGAATTGTATGATCAATATGGAGTTGAAACGATTGTTCGTATCGGTTCATGTGGATCATATCGTGAAGATTGTAAAATCTATGATGTAATTCTAGCAGATAGTGCATATAGTGAATCAACATATGCAGAAACTGCATTTGGTTATAAAGAAAATGTTCAACTTCCTGATGCGGAGGTCAATGCATCACTCATCAATATAGCGAAGGAACTCAATATTCCGATGCATGTTGGTCGTATTCATTCAGGCGATGTATTCTATCATGGTGCAGGATCTGTTCCTTACCAAGAAAAAGTTGCGAAGTATGATTTACTCGCAGCTGAAATGGAATCGTTTGCGTTGTTTGCGAATGCTCGTTATTTAGGTAAGAAAGCGGCTTGTTTATTAACTGTTTCTGATTCTATCGTAACGCATGAAGCAACAACTGCAGAAGAACGTCAAAATGCATTCACTAAGATGATGGAGATCGCATTAGGTTTAGCGGTAAAGTAAAATGAAAACAATTCTCTTTATTCGCGATATGAACACTGAAGAAGCAGCTCAAAAAGTTGCGGATGCTTTGTCGGAAACACGTGTTGATTTCGAAGTAAAATTAAAAGATCGTTGTGTGGCAATAGAGGGAAGAAACGATGTTGTGTATACTGCGAAAGTCGCAATCCGTGAAGCAGGTTTCAATGTAGATTAAATCAGTCAAAAATGACTGATTTTTTTATTAAAAATACTTGCCAACTCGTTTACCTTTATGATAGTATTATAGGGCACTGACGTATTGCCTTGGGGAAGTACTCAAGTGGCTGAAGAGGTGCCCCTGCTAAGGGTATAGGTCGGGTCAAACTGGCGCGAGGGTTCAAATCCCTCCTTCCCCGCCAAAAAAACAAAAGTGAATGGTCCAGTGGTGTAGTGGTTAACATGCCTCCCTGTCACGGAGGAGATCGCGGGTTCGAGTCCCGTCTGGACCGCCATGCAGGTGTAGTTCAATGGTAGAACGCGACCTTGCCAAGGTCGACACGAGGGTTCGATTCCCTTCACCTGCTCCAAAAGAGCTCGATGAGAAGTACAATGTACTTCTTTTTTTTATTTATTTTTAGATTAAAAAAATGAGTGTTTAGAATCGTATGATTCTTTATCTACTCATTTGTTAAACGTTAATTTTTATCGATGATGATCGCGAATTGGTTATCATTGATTAGATAAATATATTCACTGTCTAATTACAAATCTATATGATTAACAAGATTTTATTGTTATTCCATGCTATTAAGTGTACGAATCATTTTTAAAGTATATAAAATCATCCAAGCAAGACTTAATATTCCACCTGGGGCAGCAAGTGCCATTGCAATACTCTCAGTGCTTGGTACGAAAGTAACAAGTATCAAATAAACTAATAATAAACTAGAACCACCTAATCCAATCCAACCAGTTATCTTTCCAAAAATGTTACTTTGTATCATTGAGATTGACATTAACATTGTCGCAACCATGGATAAAACAAATCCAATGAAGGCACCCATACTACCATGAGCTCCCTTAATTAATAAGCTTTCTCCAGCTGCTATAATAAAGTCTTTTTGCGAAGCTAAAGCAGTCATATACTTTTTACTCAATCCCAACATAGCTAATCCGGCATTATTATTGATGAATATCGTGGTACCAATTATAAATACGAACATGCTTAAGTATAGAATTCCTTTGTTTGTCTTTCTCTGAATCATAACCATTGATAAAAACACTGGAATCATCAAGATTGAAGTTACCATATTTAAGACATCGAGATAATACAAACCCAACCATGGATTCGTTTGTAATTGATTAAATCGATCAATAGCAGCTTCAGGAATTGTGTTCAAATCACCACCTAAAATTGTGCCAATCACAATATCGAGAATGGTTAAAATAATTATAAAAACAGAACACACAATGCCAATTAAAATTAAATTCTTAATTCTACTTTTTGATTCTAATTCTATGGTTTCATTAACTTTACTTGTCATTTCTTTGTTTTCACTTTCCCTCATGCAACTTTAATATTTGCGTCTATTTTCCGAGATTTAAGATAAATGAGTATACCGATTATTAATAATCCGAGTTCTAGTCCTGTTGCAATCACCATCGCCATATTAAAGGTTGGAACATTAATATCAAATCCGATTTTGGAATATAAACCAAGCCCTAAACTTGGATTTTTCTCAAATGCTAGAGGAAGATTATTCCAAACAATAAAATCGAGTAACCAATGACTCAAGACTACTATTCCCATTAGGATTGAGTTTTTTTGATGCTTCGTGAATATCCACGTAATAATAGCTGCGACACAAGAATATGCAATAACCATAACTAAGCTATGTGACCATGGATTATTTCCGAAATTTTCAAAACCAATTAAGTTCAAACCCATATAAATAATGTCGACGGTATATGAACCGATTAAGTACCAAATAAGTGGTATTTTTGACTTCCAATGTTTTACTGCAAATCCAACTGCTAGATGTCCTGTAGGTGACATGATATCTCCCCTTAACACTTTCTCATGTGTTCACTTCAATGTAATATTTAATTAGTTTATCTTTATTCTTCTCGATAAACTCAGTATAGAATTTTCGAATTTTAGCCATAGGATAATCAGGTGGTAAATGCTTAGCAGGAATTGGTGGTTCCCCATTCTCACACACTGTCCAATAGATTGATCCAAAGTATAGTAATCTACGACCTAGATCAAGATCATTAATTTCTGGTTCACTTAGGAATCGCACCATTTTATCATAAAAATGGTTCAACATTTCTTTACGATTATCCATATCAAACAAGTCTAGAATCTTCTGAATCAAATCTTGATCATTGATGTCTGGGCAATGGAACAAATAAAGATTTTTTTCTAAACCATATGACTTCATTGCAGTCATTAATCCTGTGGTATCAATGCGACCATTGATGTAAGTATTTTGTGCTAATCGTTTAAACCCATAATTCTTTAGAGTTTCTCTTACTACTGCTCGTTCGCTTGTTGCATCTTTCGTGAACGAAAATATCGCAATAATAAAACCTTCAGGATGTTCGTCTCGATTTATTGAAACTAAGCCCATTTCGAAAGTTGAAGGCGCAATAGCGTATCTACTCTCACCTAAAGCATCTTTAAATTCATGTATCGAGCCATCAGATTTAGCCCTAGATAATGCGGTACGAATAGCTGTATCAGAGATACCGGCAAATGTAGCAAGATCTCGGATTCCATTAATCGATGGGAAAGGAACGGATTCAGGCATTTGTAAACCAATCCGATAAATAATTGGAGTATACACCGCTTCTTTCGCAGAATATGGGTAATCCTCAAGAAATTCTAAATGCGTGTTTGTTACAGTTTTATTATACATATCAATATAATGTAACAAATTATTCTACTTGTCAATATATTTTTATTATTTATAAAGTTATTATTCGTTTGAAATATTTACGTATAGTAATTCAATATTCCTACTATCTTCTCCAGAAGAATCGATGAGAAGTTCAATGTCTTCTTTTTTTACTTTTTTGATGTATATGGTATATTTATTTCAATAGACTTTAAAAGGGGGACAGTATGGATTATACATTTGGTTACTTTAATTTTTTAATGGGTTCGTATTTTATATTTCTATTAGTATTTGGTTTATCGATTTTAATCTTAATGTGGGTTACTATTATTTATCTCGTTAAAAAAATACGACGTTTGGATCGTTAGGAGTAATGTTGCAGGTGTAGTTCAATGGTAGAACGCAACCTTCCCAAGGTTGATACGCGAGTTCGATTCTCGTCACCTGCTCCAACTTTAAATGTACCAATTACACTAAGAAAATTATGAAGAAAGAAACCAAGCAGATCAGTAATAGTTTTAATCCAATTCTTATCTTATTTGTTTTATTAGATTTACTTTTAATCAGAGACGCATTAAGTCTATTCTCTAGTTTATTGAGATTGGATGGAGAAGGAACAAGTTACTATTTATTCGGTATTATTGAAGTATTTGATTCATTAACGTATTTGGAAGCTTATAAGGTATTGTATGGATTAATACTAATGATTATCGTAATTGGTGTACCAATAATTATTATGTTAATTGTTGGGTTAAGAAAACGGAATCGTTATAGAAGATGAAGTTAAAATTTACGGGGGAAACTAACTATTAATAATCAAGAGAAAAATGTAGAAAATACATAAATTTTTATTTAAACGTGATAAAAAACATTCAAATGAATGATTTTTAGAAATTGTGTGACAGAAAGAATAAAATGCTAGCTCATTTTATCGAGTTTAAAGTCACAATGATGGGTTTCTAAATGATAAATAATCCGTACAATTTTCTTAGCGACATGCGAGAGCGCGACGCGATGATGTTTGCCTTCTTTACGTTTCTTAAGATAGAAATCATAAAGAACTGGATTATGAATTAGAGAACTTTCTGAAACGTTCATTAGGGCTTGCCTTAAGTAAGGTGAACCATGTTTGACCATATAGCCCACGGATTCATTCAACCCTGATTGATGACGAGAAGGCTCAAGCCCTGCATAAGCTAATAACTGATTAGCGGATGTGAAGCGCTCAATACTTCCAAATTCAGAAAAGATGGTCGCCGCTGAAAAGAACCCAATGCCTTTAATCGAATGAATGTGCGTATCGATACATGAAAATTCTTGGGTGATAAAAGCTTCAACTTCATCGATTTGAGTGTTTAAAAAACGATACTCATCTAAGTGTTGCTTGAGTTGAAAAACCAATACTGGATCTTCCTCGCCAATCGTCTCTTTAGCTAAACGCTTAAGCTCACAGAATCGTGCGTAGGAAATCGTTCTTCTAAGGGTTGAAGCCATCTTATGATAAGAATCCTGATTCATGCGCATTATCTTAGAAGGAATGAGGTAATGATCTAAGATGTACAAGCAGGTTTTAGAAGTGAGAGAGTCGTTAAAAAACGGCTTAAACTCAGGGAAAATACGATCTAACATATTGGTCATTCTTACGAGTTGAAGCGAACGTTGTTTAATTAAGTGTTCGCGATGACGTGTTAATGATTTCAAGTGAGCGATGTGATACGATTTGTTTGGATAGGGTTTGTATTCAAGGGTTGATA
>DASSDQ010000155.1:0-3609 GCA_035697025.1 Erysipelotrichaceae bacterium
CATGCGTATCGCACAGAAACTTTATGAAGGCGTTGATATGCAAGATGGTCAAGAAGGTTTAATTACCTATATGCGTACCGATTCAACTCGTTTCTCTGATGGGTTTGTAAAAGATGCACAAAACTTTATTCGTTCTGAATATGGACAAGATTATGTTGGTTTCTACAAAGTAAAAGAAAACAATAATGCACAGGATGCGCATGAAGCTATCCGTATGACGCATATCGAATATACCCCTGAACATCTTAAAGATGTATTAACTCAAGATGAATTAAAACTCTATGCATTAATTTATGCACGTTCACTTGCGTCTTTGATGAGTTCACCGAAGACAAAAACAATTAGTGTAACATTAGCTCAAAAAGGGTATGAGTTTGTGGCTAAAGGGTCTAAATTAGAATTTGATGGTTACTTAAAAGTATATGGTAAGTATGAATCAAACAAAGATAAATGGTTACCTCATTTAGATCAAGATGAAACTCTTATTAGCTTAAAGAATGAAGGAACCCAAAGTTTCTCCAATCCTCCATTACGTTATTCAGAAGCACGTTTAATCGAAGCACTTGAAAGTAAGGGTATTGGACGTCCAAGTACCTATGCGATGATTATAGATACAATCATTGAACGTTTATATGTAACCCTTGAAAAAGGTGAATCGAGTAAGACACGTGTCTTTATTCCAACTGAACAAGGTTTCTTAACGGATTCTAAACTAAAAGAACATTTCGAATCAATAATTAATGTCGACTATACAGCACAAATGGAAAGTGAATTGGATCATATTGCGGAAGGCAATCAAGATCATGTCGAAGCACTAACTCGTTTCTATAATCTATTTACGCCATTATTGACACAAGCCTATGACACGATGGAGAAGATTGCGCCAGTAGAAGTTGGTCGTGATTGTCCAGATTGTGGATCACCGCTTGTTCAACGTAAGGGAAGATTTGGACCATTTATCGCATGTAGTACATATCCAACGTGTAAACATATTGAGAAGATCGAAAAAGAAAAAGAAGAACCTGCATTTACAGGTGAAATGTGTCCAAACTGTGGATCACCACTCGTGACTCGCAAAGGTCGTTTTGGACCGTTTGTCGCATGTAGTAATTATCCTACATGTAAAACAATTATTAACTCAAAGTCGAAACCTCAAGAGGCAAAAGAAACTGGTGAATTATGTCCAGACTGTGGTAAACCACTTGTTGAAAAAATGAGTCGTTATGGTAAACCATTTGTAGGATGTAGTAATTATCCAAAATGCCGATACATTCAAAAGAAAGCGAAAACAGAAGAAGATGAAGCCTAATTTTGTACGAGTTATTGGGGCAGGGCTAGCGGGTTGTGAAGCGACTTGGCAACTTGTTAAACGAGGAATTCCTGTCCATTTATATGAAATGCGTCCGGTTAAATCAAGTCCGGCACATAAAACCAATGATTTTGCGGAACTTGTTTGTTCAAATTCTTTAAGAAGTGATCAACTCTTAAATGCGGTTGGTGTACTTAAAGAAGAGTTAAGACTCTTAGATAGTTTCATTATGAAACATGCGGATTTACATCGTGTACCAGCTGGTAGTGCATTAGCGGTTGATCGTGAAGGATTTGCACGTAGTATTACTGAAACCATTAAAGCTCATCCGCTGGTTACTGTCTTCCATGAAGAAGTCACTGAACTCGATGAAAATATTCCAACGATCGTTGCGACGGGTCCTTTAACATCGGATCCATTAGCTGAATTTATTAAAAATCGATTTAATCAAGAATCACTGTACTTCTATGATGCGGCAGCGCCAATCATTGAAAAAGATTCGGTTAACTTCGATATTGCGTATTATAAATCACGTTACGATAAGGGTGAAACACAGGATTATATTAATTGTCCTATGACTAAAGAAGAATTTGAAAACTTTTATCATGAACTCATTAACGCAGAAACAGTAACTTTAAGAGAATTTGAAAAAGAAATCTTTTTTGAAGGATGTATGCCGTTTGAAGTTATGGCAAAACGTGGACCGATGACTTTAACGTTTGGACCAATGAAACCCGTTGGGCTTGAGAAGGACAATGGTAAACGTGCCTATGCGGTAGTACAATTAAGACAAGACAATGCGGCCGCATCCCTCTATAATATTGTAGGCTTTCAAACGCATTTAACATGGCCTGAACAACGTCGTATTATTCGCATGATACCAGGTTTAGAAAACTGTGAATTCGCTCGATATGGCGTTATGCATCGTAATACCTATATCAAATCACCTTTATTAATCAACTCAAACTACCAAAGCTTGGATAATCCTAATTGGTATTTTGCAGGACAAATGAGTGGTGTAGAAGGGTATGTAGAATCTTGTGCAAGTGGGTGTGTCGCTGGTATTAGCTTAGCTAGACGATTACTCAATCAAGAAGTATTTACCTTTGATCCACAATCGATTATTGGTTCAATGGCATACTATGTGACGCATACTGATCCTAATCATTTCCAACCTATGAATGCGACATTTGGATTACTAAATTATGAAGATAAAGGAAAGAAACACGATCGTAAAGAACGTATGGCGAATTCCGCACTCACAACCCTTAAGGCAATGATCGAAAAATACAATGTTTAACGAAATCGACAACTTCTTAAAATCCATTAAACTTAAAAACACAGGTTCAAAACATACTGAATCGGCGTATTCACGTGATTTGAAACAATTTTATGACTATTGTTTAGCGCATAATATTAATGATTTTAAAAATGTTGATTTAACTTTCATTCATGAATATATCTATTTCTTAAACACTAAAACCAAACTTGGATTAAAATCCAGCAGTTTAGCGCGTAAACTTTCTAGTTTGCGCTCTTTTTATGACTTTCTATTAACCCAAGAAACAATCTCATATAATCCATTTCATGATGTAAGTGCAATTAAACAGAGTCATCATCTACCCGACTTTCTATTATTTGACGAAGTTATGGCACTACTTGATTCATTTGATTTAAGTGAAATGGATAGTTATCGTAATCGCGTTATGTTTGAACTTATGTATGCGTGTGGTTTACGTGTATCAGAATGTGTGAACCTAAGAATACGTGAGATTGATTTACATGATGATAGTTTGCGTTTTATTGGTAAAGGAAGTGTTGAAAGGATGATTCCATTTTATCCCAGTATGCATGATTTACTTAAGACATACCTCAAATCAATTCGTCCTCAATTTAAAAATGCTCTAAATCATGAATTTGTCTTTGTGAACTCAAAAGGTGATCGTATGACATCACGTGGTTTTCAATATTTACTTGATAAAGCAGCACGTGATGCTGGATTAAAGCGAACGGTCCATCCGCATATGTTGCGCCATAGTTTTGCGACCCATTTATTAGATAATGGGGCAGATTTACGTGTCGTTCAAGAGCTCTTAGGACATGCGAATCTTAGTACGACTCAAATCTATACGCATGTGACCTTAGATCGTTTAAAAGACAGTTACTTAAAAGCATTTGATCGTGCAAAAAAGTAAGGCTTAGACTTGTCATAGTGGTTGCACTATGGTATATTATTCAATGGCATCTTATGAAGATGTACTTCACACATCAGGGATTCACAATTCCGTGCTCATTAGAGT
>DASSDQ010000156.1:0-5233 GCA_035697025.1 Erysipelotrichaceae bacterium
ATGAACTGGATACATTACCTGGTAAATATGCATTTCCAGATGGTAGATTGTATCTTGCGTATGTAAACGATAAAGCTGTTGGTTGTGTTGCGTTAAGACGATATGATGAAAACTCTTCTGAACTTAAACGTTTATTTATCCATAATGGATATCGAGGTTTAGGCATTAGTAAATTATTGATTAAACAAGTTATTAATGATGCGAAAGAGATTGGTTACCAAAGAATTTTGCTCGATACTTTAAATACAATGAAACCAGCGATTAACTTATATCAATCATTTGGATTTAAAGAAATAGAACCCTATTATGAAAATCCATTAGATGGCGCAACATACTTTAGTTTAGATTTAACAAAGTAAAGGGAAAAATATGAGAAGAAAAGATCGTGAAGTTACTGATATTAATGAATTATTAGAAATTATACAAGAATGTCGTATTTGTCATTTGGGTATGCAAGATGATAAAGGGATCTATATAGTGCCTTTAAACTATGGATTTGAATATGTAGATAATCAACTCAATTTATATTTCCATAGTGCTAAAGTTGGTCGTAAAATCGACGCTTTGAAATTAAATCCAAATGTATGTATCGAGATGGATTGTGATCATCGCTTAATTGAAGGTGAAAAAGCTTGTGATTATTCGTTTGGTTTTAAGAGTGTTATTGGCAATGGACAAGCAAGTTTTGTGGAAAATTATGATGAAAAATTAAAAGGATTACAGTTATTAATGCTTCATGAGACTATGAAAGAATTCGAATTCGATACGAAGATGGTGAATATGGTAACTGTAATGAAAGTTGTGGTTCAAGAATTCACAGGTAAGTATCATAAATAATTATTGACTTGGAGTTAACTCTAAAGAGTATAATTCACTTAAAGGAGATAATACAATGAACTATTTAACAGAAGTATATACGTTACTTAATGGAATTAAGATTCCTAGTATTGCGTTTGGGACATGGCAAATATCAAATGATGAAGCATACCAAGCCACATTAGATGCGATTGAAGTTGGGTATCGTCATATTGATACAGCAAAGTCATATCACAATGAAGATGCGGTAGGTAGAGCAATCAAAGATTCTGGAGTTAAGCGAGAGGATTTATTTGTTGTAAGTAAATTACGTGCGCCAGCATTAGGGTATGATGAAACGATTTTAGCGTTTAATACACAACTCAAAGAACTTGGATTAGACTATATGGATTTATACTTGATCCATGCACCATGGGCTTGGGACCAACGTGGACAATCACGTACAGCAGAAAACATTCAAGCTTGGAAAGCGATGGAACAATTACTTAAAGAAGGTAAGGTTCGTTCAATTGGCGTAAGTAACTTTAGTGTGGATGATTTAAAAGCGATCATCAATGCATGTGAAGTAGTCCCTATGATCAATCAAATTCGTTTCTCAGTTGGATTTACTCAAAATGAAATTGTACAGTTCTGTCAGTCAAATTATATTCTTATTGAAGCCTATTCACCATTAGGAACAGGAAGTGTTTTCCAAAATGAAGAACTTCAAGCGATTGCGCTAAGAAATAATGTCAGTGTTGCGCAATTATGCATTAAGTATTGTTTAGAAAAAGGGACTTTACCTTTACCAAAAACGAGAAGTAAAGAACGTATGGTTGAAAATGCAAGTTTAGATTTTGAATTATCAAGTGATGATATAAAGATTCTTGATGGAATAAAAGAAATCGAACGATTATAGTAACTAATTTTCAAAATTGATTGAAGTATTAATCATAGTTAAAGTAGAATAAGACTAATCGTTGGAGAAAATTAAATGAAAAAGATTGTATTGTTTTGTGGTGCTGGTATGTCCAGTAGTTTACTTGTATTAAAAGTGCGTAATGCCGTAAAAGAAGCAGGTTATGATTATGTAGTGGAAGGTTACGATACGACAACAGTTGTTGGTCATTCGGATGATGCGGATGTCGTGTTAGTAGCGCCACAAGTTCGATTTATGTTAAATAAATTTAGAGATCAAATCAAACACTGTCCAGTTGAGACAATGGATATGACAGCGTATGGTTCTATGAATGGCGCAAAAATTCTAGAACATGCACGTCGATTAATGAAAGAAGAAGTATAAGAAAGAGTTTAATACTCTTTTTTTAATCAAAACAATTGAAATTCAAGAAGTGTCCCCGTATAATGAAAATGTAGACATCAGTAAAGAGAGATAAGATATGAGCCATCGTATACAAACAGAAACTTCTATTACAAGAATTATGAATTACAAACTAAATCAAAAACCTTTCATAATGTTCTTTTTTACAGAAGAATGTGGTGTTTGTCATGCGCTTCTTCCGCGACTTAAGAATCTGATTGAAGATTATGATATTGAACTTGTAGAAATTGATGCGATTAAATACCCAGCAATTTCAGGTCAACATCAAGTGTTCACGGTCCCAACGATGTTGGTGTGGTCAGAAGGAAGAGAAGTACTAAGAGAGAGTAGATTCTTTAATTTCGAGAAAATTAATCGAACATTAGAATTTATGGAAATCTATCAAGTATCTAATACAAAGAGATGTTAATAAACAATAAAGCGAGGAAATCACATGTTTAATTTTTTTCAATCAAGTAATTTAAGTCAAGATAAGGCATATGCACAACTACAAAATGATTCCACAATCAAACTAATTGATGTAAGAACGAAAGAAGAATATAAGGATGGGCATATTAAAGGAAGTGTTAATATTCCATTAAATACATTACCTCAAAAATTTCAAACCGCATTACCGAAAACTGATCAAACAATTTTTGTGATTTGTTTAAGCGGTGCTCGTGCATCTGATGCGACTAGTTATCTCAAGAAAGTTGGATACACTAATGTACATAATATTGGTGGAGTAGCAACTTGGAAATATGGATTAGTTAAATAACATGAAAAAAATACTTATTATTGGTGGAGTTGCGGGTGGTGCTACGGCAGCTGCTAGGCTTCGCCGATTAAATGAAAATGATAAAATCATCATGTTTGAACGTGATGAGTATATTAGTTTTGCGAACTGTGGATTACCATATTACATTGGTAATGTAATTACTGATCGTGAAGATTTACTTGTTCAAACAGTTGAAGGTATGTCTGAGCGTTATAACTTAGATATTCGTAATTTTTCGGAAGTAATTGATATTAATCGTAAAGAAAAGAAAATTACTGTTCGTAAAACACAAACCAATGAACAATATGAAGAATCATATGATGTACTAGTACTTTCACCTGGCGCTAAACCGATTCAACCTCCAATTGAAGGATTAAAAGAATCCACAAACTTATTTGTACTACGAAATATTGCGGATACAGATGCGATTTATAATGCGATTAAAACGAATAAACCTAAACGTGCTGTTGTAGTTGGTGGAGGATTTATTGGTGTAGAAATGGCAGAGAATTTGGTAGAGAGAGGAATAGAAGTTACGATTGTTGAAAAGATGCCACAAGTACTTGCACCACTTGATTTTGAGATGGCACAACTTGTCCATCAAGAATTGAATCGAAATAGGGTAAAACTTGTTTTAGGGGATGGACTATTGAAGTTTACAGATCAAGGTTCGAAAATTCACCTTGAAAGTGGAAGTATAATCGAAACAGATTTAATTATTTTATCGATTGGTGTAGTTCCCGAAAATACATTAGCGAAAAAAGCTGATATTTTAGTTGGACCACGTGGACATATTGTGACTAACGCAAAACTACAGGTGTTTGATGCACAATCACAAGAAGTTATAACTGACTTTTATGCATTGGGAGATGCGATTCAAGTAAAAGATTATGTCACCAAAAGTGATACTGCAATTGCGCTCGCATGGCCAGCAAATCGCCAGGCACGTTTAGTAGCGGATATTATCAATGGTAAAGATGTTCAATACAATGGTTCTTTAGGTACGTCAGTATTGAAAGTATTTAATTTAACTATCGCCGCAACTGGCAACAATCAACGTGCGCTTGAAATGAAGAAAATTCCATTCCAAGCCATTCATGCACATCGTAATAACCATGCGTCCTATTATCCAAACGCAACGAATATTAGTATGAAACTTATCTACCATCCTGAAACACTAGAAATTCTAGGAGCACAAGCGATTGGTCAAGAAGGAACTGAAAAGCGAATTGATGTGATTGCGACTGCGATAAAAGCTAAACTAAAAGTTACTGAATTAAGTGACCTTGAACTTGCTTATGCACCTCCATATTCTTCAGCGAAAGATCCAGTAAATATCTTAGGCTACATCGCGGAGAATGTGATTGATCAACATTATCGTGTTGCGTATGTTCAAGATTTGAATCGTTTGAAACAACAAAATGCATTATTCTTAGATGTCCGTACGCAAGAAGAATTCAATGAAGGGAATATCGAAGGTTCGATTAATATTCCTATCGATGAGTTACGTCAAAATCTTAATAAGATTACATGTACTTTAGATACCCCAATAGTAGTGAATTGTTATGTTGGGTTAAGAGCTTACTTAGCAATTATGATTCTTAAAAGTAAAGGATATACTAATCTATATAACTTATCAGGTGGTTATTTAACATTTGATGCTTACCAATATCAACTTAACTCAGAATTAAGTAAGTAATATTCTGTCACAGAAATAGATTACTTCTGACACATCTCTGTAACATCTTTATTCTATGATACTTCCATAAAGCAAAGGCTTTAGGAGATCAACATGAATAAAAAAATAATTATGACAGGGATATTATCCCTAACCCTTGGTGGGTTACTAATGAGTACGATGTTTCAACCAGTCGATGCACGATATGGTGAAAATCGATCATCTAACCAAAACCAAGGTACTGTACAAGTAAGTGCTGCAAGTGCAGTCAGTGCAGAAGAATTAGTTCAACTCGAAAGTATATTAACAGTATTGATTAAAGATGAATATAAGGCACGTGCAGAATATCAAGCACTAGTCACTAAATTTGGTGAAGTTACACCTTTTGTGAATCTTATTAAAGCAGAAACAAGTCACATTAGAGCATTAACACAATTGTTTAATGTATATGGTTTAGATGTTCCAGCTGACAATGGTAGTGATTTTGCGATTGTACCAAGTACATTAGCAGAAGCATATGCGATTGGTATCAAAGCAGAAACCGATAATATCGCATTGTATAAAGCATTCCTAGAAAAAGATCTTCCTGCTAACGTTGAGAATGCGTTCAATCATTTAATGGATGCGTCAGAAAGTCATTTATCAATATTCATAGATTACC
>DASSDQ010000157.1:0-17535 GCA_035697025.1 Erysipelotrichaceae bacterium
GACATTGTCGCATTCTTCCCTCCAGTAGCTGGTGGATAATAAAAAGGTCTATAATCAATAATTTGGTTATAGACCTTTATTATGTTGAGTACCACAAAGGATACAATCTTCATTTTTATTGATTGGAATTTCTTCAAATTCACAATCCAATCCATCGAATGTTAGTAATCTGCCTAACATTAACTTGCCAGTACCTGTTATCAACTTAATCACTTCAAGAGCTTGAAGTGAACCGATTACACCAGTAACTGCACCTAGTATACCAATTTCATTACAGGTTGGAAATTCATGACCTTCATTATTATTTGGATATAAACATCGATAACATGGTGTTTGATTAGGAATGATTGTTGTGAGTATTCCACTGAAGCCAACGACTGCGCCTTCGATAAGTGGCTTTTTAAGTTTATAACATGTATCTGTTATTAAATATCGAACTTTGATGGTATCTACCGCATCCACTATCACATCATATTTGTTAAATATTTCATCTATATTTTCTAAATTTAGTTCTACAGAATGTTCAATAATTTCTATATTAGGATTTAGTCGTGATAACTTTTCTTTCGCAGAAATTGTTTTTAGAGTCTCTAGATCTTCTGAGGAATGTAGAATCTGTCGATTTAGATTAGATAGTTTAACCACATCATAATCCACAATTCCGAGTGTCCCTACCCCAGCCGCAGCTAAATAATAAAGGATTGGTGATCCTAAACCTCCAGCTCCACAAACACATACTTTTGCGCTCTTTAACTTTACTTGTCCTTCTATCCCAATATCTCTTAAAATCATCTGTCTATGATAGCGTATTGAATCATTATTATTTAAATTATTCATGTTCATACCTCTATATTTAGTATATCTATCATCATTCTTCAAACTTATTTTACACCATTAAAGTATTTGTATATACTTAATCGAAATATAAAAAAGCACTTTCGTGCTTATGTAAACATTCCCTATATAACCATATCAATTAGTTGTAATTTCAAAAGGGGGAGTTTATGTTAATCGTTATGGTTTATTAGGTAAATAGTGATTAGAATTTTATTGGTTCAAGTTTGAGTGGTGTTGTAATACATGTATCACTTTCACTATACGTTGAGATTGGGTATTCAACAGTTAATCCGTCATAATCAACTTTTAGCGTAGCACTGATACCTTTTGGCAGCCAAATTCCAATGAATCCATTAGCTTGAGTTGTACGATCTTCATCAATAATAATCTGATTGTTTTCATCGACAATTCTTATTCTCATGGTTTGACTAAATATTTCACCACGACATGAAACTAAATTATGGATGGTACATGGATGTACTTCATTAATATATGGCGCAATAGACACAAAGAATGAATCGATTGGTAAGTCTAAACTATATTCTTTTTCATTATCATATAGAAATAGTTTATCACCTGTTATACGCGCTCCAACATTTGTTGGTTCATCGATTCTTTGATCAAGGTTATTCACTACTTCTTTTATATCTGTTTTCTCTAAACCTAACTGATTTAATACTTTACTTGCTCCTCGTGGCAACGCAAAGAAACTTAACGCTACACTCACAAATAAGATTCCTAAAACAGTAATTACTATCAATCTTTTTTTCATAATATCTACCTCATCTATATTTTAGAATATGGTTGTGAAGAACTTATGAAGATTGCTTGATTGGTAGAATAATTGAGAATGTTGTGCCAACATTGATTTTACTTTCAACTTCGATACTTCCATCGTGCGCTTCGACAAATTGTTTTACTAGCGTTAATCCGATACCACTTCCTCCGCTTTCTCTACTGCGCGATGAATCTACACGATAAAAACGTTCAAAGATAAATGGCAACGAGTCTTCTGGTATTCCTATTCCTGTATCTTTTATAATAATCACAACTTCATTACCTTTATCGATTGTTTCAATTGTTAATGTGGAATTTGGATTGGAATAATTATATGAGTTAACGATTAAATTATAGAAAACCTGATATAGCCTATTACGATCAGCTTCAATATTGAGTAAATCTCCTAGCATTTGTACATCAATTGCTTTTTCATTTCGTTTAATATCTAACGATACTAAACACTCATTTATCAATTCATTTAGATTAAATGTTGATAATTCTAGTTTTGAAACTTGTTCAATTTTCGTTAGTTGTTCTAAATCTTTAACGATTTTTGTTAATCTAAGTATTTCATCATGAATACTCTTTAATCGATTATCATCCATTTTAATAATTCCATCCATTATAGCTTCTACACTAATCTGTAGAGTTGATAAAGGTGTTCTTAATTCATGTGCTACATCAGATGTGATTTGTTTTTTAATACGGTCTTGTTCATGAAGACTGACAGACAAATGATTAATGGATTCTATCAATTCACTCACTTCAGTTATATTTGTTTTGTATTCTATTTCGCTACCATAATGACCTTTCGCAATATCTTTAGTCGCGTCTATGGTTTTTAGTATCGGTTTAGTTAATGTCTTTGAGAAGACTATCCCTACACCAACACTTGATAAGATACTTATTAATGCGATGATTAATAAAATTGATTGAAGTTGATTAATAAATAACAAATCATCTTCTTGATAGAAATAAGGACCGAAATAACTAATCGTTACGTTCCCAACTTCAGTATCTTTAAATTCAAGCACGTAATCATATGAAACAAATTCACCTTCTTGTGATGGAAATTGGCTAACCATACGATGCGTTATATCATTTATCAATTGAACACACGCGCTCATATCATATATTTCAGCATCCCAAATCGAAGTATTCTCATTGTCGTAAACTTTAATAATATAACCACTGTATAAAGCATACATGCCTACTTCATGGACTTTTTCTGCATCCCAGGTTGAATCGTTCACATCGTATTGAAGAGATACTTGGGCAATAATTTGGTTAATTGTTTGCGTTTGTTTATCGATAATATAGTCTCTAAATCGATCATGTATAAAATAACCTGAGATTGAGCTGACTAATCCAACCGCAATTAAAACAGTTAATACGATGACTGATGTTAATTTACGACTTAAAGACTGTTTCATTTTTGTGTCCCAAAACGATAACCTAGACCAAATACTGTTTGTATATATATTGGCACTTTTGGATTATCTTCTATTTTATTTCTTAGATTCTTTATATGTGTATCTACTGTTCGATCATATCCATCAAAATCTGACCCAAACGCAAACTCTACTAATTGTTCACGAGTAAATACACGTGTTGGATGATGAATCAATACAGAAAGAATTTTGAATTCATTTGGAGTTAGATGTATTGAAATATTGTGTTTTGAGACAGATTGTTTATTCAAATCTATTTCTAAACCACCCTCAAATTTCATGGTCTGAAATAACGGTAAAACCGATGTCTCAGATCGTCTAAGCACGGTTTCAACTCGAGCATTTAGTTCTTTTAAACTAAATGGCTTAGTAATATAATCATCAGCTCCAAGCTTCAATCCATCGACAATATTCTCTTCCGAAGTACGTGCAGTTAGCATGATAATCGGCATTCTTGAGAATTGTCGTATTGTTTGACATACTTGTTCACCGCTTAATTTTGGAATCATTAAATCAAGTAACACTAATGAGATAGGTAAATCTTTAGCTAGTTCAACAGCACTAACTCCATCATGCGTGGTGAAAACATTAAAACCTTGATGTTCGAAATTCACTTTAAGTATTTCGACTAATTTTAATTCATCTTCAACAATTAGGATTGTTCTACTTTCCATACGTATAACCTCATTTAATGCATTAATGCTCAACTTGGTTGAGCATTAATACTATATCTATATTTATAACACTAATTTAATACAATATACTATTTACCGTTAATTTCAAATGGTTTCAATAACTTTTCAACTTCTACCATTTTTCCATCTGCACCCATAACTTCAACTTTTGCGAATACCCAACCTTCAACAGCTTCGACATCAACACCAGCATCAACAAATGTTTGTGGATTTAATACGAATACGATGTCTTTATCGTTTGTCGTAAAGTCTTTAGCCCATTCAAATACATTTCCATTTCCAAAGCTTAATCCATAATGATCAAGTGCTGCATGATAGCCCACTAAAGTAGGATCAATATTGAATATTGCTTCAAATGCTGGAACAACATCTTGAACGTTAACTCCTTCACTACCTAAGTCATAACCAAATACAATTTTATTATCAACAAATACGCCTTCTGGTAGTAATGCTGTATCTAATCCAGCATTAATAAATGGTGTCGCATCAATTTCCATTTTATAGTCAAATGGAGTTGTTGCTGCGATTTCTGAACTTAATGAGAATACAACTTGATTATCAGGTGATGTCAATGTGTAGAATTTATTCACATCATCTAATTGGAAACTTACATAGTTAGTCATATCTCCAAATGAGATAATTGATGGGTCTTTTTCTACAACAGGTGTTTCTTCAACTGGTGTTTCTACAACAGGTTCTTCAGTCTTAGCTGTACAAGCGCCTAATACTAGAACAAGTAAAATTCCTAGAATAAGTATTTTTTTCATTTTTTTCTCCCTCAGTTTTCACTGCTAAGAAATAATAACATTTAGTTGTGAAGAAGTTATGAAGAATGCTCAAAATAGAAAACCATGTAAATTTGTTACATGGTTTTTAGTTAAATAATGTTTGTCAAAGTATACCCTGCAGTTTCAACCGCGACTCTAAATGTATCGTTTGGAATTGCTTCCGTTAATCTTACGATAGTTTTTTTACTACCGATGTCTACTTTTACGTCTAATACTTCTTTAATCTTATAGAGTTCTATATTGATAATACCTACACAGTGATTACAATGCATCCCATCAATTAATAAAGTTTTAAACATTTTCTTCTCCTTTAGATAACGTCGTATCCAATTTCTTCTATAGCATTTTTAATCTCATTACTTGTTATAACTACATCAGAATAATCAATCTTAACCGTTTTATCTTTTAAAGAAACTTCTACGAATGCTATACCATTTTTATCTAGTAAGCCGTTCTTTATTGACTTTACACAATGTTCACATGACATTCCATTTACATTTAATTTTATCGTATTCATTTTTTCTCCTTTTTTTATAGAATTGTAATTCGACTACGTATCATGCCCATCCAGCAGGTAAATGTAATAGTACCTTCTCTTTCAGGCATAAATTCGACAATGTTGTCTCCTACCTGAAGTGGTATTTCTATGCCCAAACTTTGAATAATGATTCGATTATTACAACCTGATAATTCACCTTGATCCACATGTATAGTCCATTGAGTTAATGTCCCCGCTTCGACTGAAATTGATTCATAACTACCACTTGTAATATTTGATGTTACACGTTGAATTCCATCACTGTCTATCGAAGATACATTGTCTACAGATTGTGTTCCACCGATTAGAGATGAAATAGATGGGACTTGAATGCCTGAAACACCTAATCCAGTTTGAAACATTACAAATCCTAAAACCACAACTAATACAGCACTTACCTGTAGCATTTTGCTAGTAAACTTCTTACTTAATAATGAACTAATCGCTCCTAGTCCAAACATTAAAGGAGTCGTTCCTAAACTAAAGAAGAGCATTGATAGAGCACCTTTTATTGGATCACCTGTTGATAGTGCGTATAATTGCATCGCTTGTAATGGTCCACAAGGCATTAATCCATTTAATAAACCCACATAGAACTGACCATTATTACGATGCTTTTCATGACTTACAAGAATAGACAAGAATCTAGGTAATCTTGGATTAATTTTCTTAAGCCAAGGAAATATATTTAGCATATTAATTCCCATGATCACCATAAAACCACCAGCAAGTATTGCGACAATCCCTTTTGCAGAGCCTGAGAAACTAACAACTGAACCTAGTGCTCCAACAATTCCACCGATAATGGTATAAGAGACAACTCTACCTGAATTATAAAGAAAACTTGGCTTTAAACTTGAAAAAGTTATTTTCGAATTCGAAGCATCAGGATTTGATAAACTTTGTGATAAATTTATTCCACCACACATTGCGACACAATGAATTGAAGTAAATATACCTACTATAAATAAAACACCATAACTCATTCCAACTTGCGCTTGAGGAAAGTTATTGAATATATTTAGTAAACCAAATCTAAGTGCAAAATGATAAATGAAATAGAGAATGGCTGCGATAGTCAATGCATCTAATATTTTATCCATCGTATCGTCTTTGGAACTATTTTTTAAATCTTTTGATTCAACAATTTTATAGTCGAGTTGTGCAATAATTCTTTTAATATTTTTTAACGAAATGATATTTCTGTCATATGTTAGCTTTACAGTACCATTACTATAACTTGCACGACTTATGATAACCCCATCCGTCTTTTTTAACTTATTCTCAATTTTATTCTCACAGCCTACACATGTCATTCCTTCAACATTCAATATTACTTTTACTAGATAATCCAAGGTTCATCCTCCAACTTCGTTAAATGTATTTATATAAACTAATGACAACTCTTATTTTTCTCATTGTCTTCGTTTTTACTATGATCATGAGAACCTTTATGCATATTCATCATAAATAAATGCGATAACGGACATAATAACAACAATCCATAAGGCAAATAACGACTATAACTATTATTATCTCCAATATTCGAAACTAAGATAAATACACCGATAATCGCCGAGATGCAACCAAACCAAAGTAACCATTTATTAAATCGATTTTGTTTATTATCTTCCATTACTTTTCCTCTTATTACTTAAATAGTAATTCTACAGTTCTCATTAATTCATCAACTTGTTTATTATTATCATCTTCTTTAAATGAAATACAATTCTTTAAATGTTTTTCAAACATGATTCTTGTTACTGCACTTAGAGCCGCATGAACAGAAGCTACTTGATTAAGCACATCATTACATGGCTTTTCATTCTCAATCATGCCTTTTATACCACGCACTTGACCTTCTATTCGATTTAATCGATTAATGATATGTTCTTTTTCTAAATGTGAACCTTTTTGCATAATCAAGAAGCTCCTTTCATTTTGTATTATTTATATGCTTTAAATGATTTTAATCTTAATGCGTTTGTTAATACTGAAACTGATGATAATGACATTGCTGCTGCAGCAAAGATTGGGTTTAGAATTGGTCCACCAAACACATACAACAATCCAGCCGCAACAGGAATCCCTAAAATGTTGTATGCAAATGCCCAAAAGAGATTTTCTTTGATATTACGAATCGTACTCTTACTTAATTTAAGTGCAGTAGGTACATCCATTAAATCACTTCGCATTAATACAATATCTGCAGATTCCATTGCGACATCTGTTCCTGAACCGATCGCGATACCAATGTCAGCTTGTGCTAATGCTGGAGCATCATTAATACCATCTCCTACCATCGCGACTTTACGTCCAGCATCTTGAAGTTTCTTAACTTCTGATGATTTATCCTGAGGTAGAACTTCTGCTAGAACTGTTTTAATACCTACTTGTTTTGCGATAGCAGCAGCTGTTTTTTTATTATCACCAGTAATCATTGCGACTTCAATTCCCATTTCAGTTAACTTTTTAATCGCCTTAGCACTATTTGGTTTTACTGTATCAGCTACAGCAATAATCCCTACAAGTTGTCCATCTATCGCGATAAACATCGGAGTTTTGCCTTCTTCAGCCAATTTATCTGAAATTAATTCACTTTCTAACAAACTAATTTCATTTACACTCATTAGTTTGCGATTACCTAATAAAACATTTTTTTGATCAATACTAACTTTAATCCCATGGCCAGGAATTGCTTCAAATGATTCAATATTTAATAAATCTAATCCTTTTGAAACAGCACCTTTAACAATCGCATCTCCTAAAGGATGTTCTGAGCCCTTTTCAGCTGATGCGGATACTTGTAATAAATAATCTTGTGAATAGTTTGATAATGCGACAATATCCGTAACAATTGGCTTACCTTCAGTTATAGTTCCGGTTTTATCAAAAATAATTGTGTTAATTTTGTATGCAGTTTCAAGTGCAACTCCGCTCTTAATTAAAACTCCATTTTCAGCACCTTTACCAGTACCAACCATAATAGCAGTTGGAGTGGCTAGTCCTAGTGCACATGGACATGCGATTACTAATACAGAAATAAATATAGTTAATGCAAACGTTACTGATTGACCACTTATTAACCAAGCAATGGATGATAGTAAAGCAATTAGGAATGCCACAGGCACGAAATATCCTGAAACAATATCTGCTAGTTGAGCAATCGGAGCTTTAGAACCTTGTGCATCTTCTACTAATTTTATGATTTGCGCTAATGCCGTGTCTGACCCAACTTTCGTTGCTTTGAAATGAATCATTCCATTACCATTGATACTAGCTGCATAAACTGAATCGCCATTTCGTTTTTCTACAGGTATACTCTCACCTGTTAGCATTGATTCATCAATTGAGGTATGTCCATCAACAACTTCACCATCTACTGGTATTTTTTCACCTGGTTTGACAATGATTACATCACCTACTTCAACTTCATCAACGGAAATTACTACTTCTTTTCCATCATGTAAAACAAGTGCTGTTTTTGGAGCCAACCCAATTAACTTCTTAATTGCTTCTGATGTTTTACCTTTCGAAACTGCTTCTAATGCTTTACCTAGCAAAATAAGAGCAATGATAATTCCAGCTGTTTCAAAATACATATTATCTACATTAGTATAATCACCTTGGAAGATTTGATAAGCTGTATACCCGCTATAAATAACAGCGGCCGAAGTACCCATCGCGATTAGCGAATCCATATTTGGTGACTTTTGCCAAATAGCTCTAAAACCAACAATATAGAATCGATAACCTGCTAATAAAACTGGAATAATTAATACTATCTGAGCTAATGCATAGTTTTCCGGATTCATCATAGGATCTAACATTTCAGGAATTGGTAGATTTAATACTTCAAGCATCGGAGCCATAGCTAGATAAAGAAGAGGAATCGCAAACACTGTTGAAATGGTGAATTTAATCCATAGAATTTTAATCTCTAGTTCTTTACGCTTTTTATCTTCATCAACACGATCTGCGCCAATACTTTCTAATGGTGTATACCCTATTTTCAAGATAGCTGATTTAATTTCAGATATACGAATCTGGCTTGGATTGTATTTTACACTGACTTTCTCAGTCGCATAATTAACTGACGCAGTCACTACTCCATTCAAATGACTTACTGTCTTTTCAATCTTTTGAGCACATGCAGCACATGTCATACCACTAATTGGGATAATGATATCCTTTTCTATTACATCAACTACAACTTCATACCCAGCTTTTGTAACTGCTGTATATATATCTTGTGGAATAAAAATTGCTTCGTCATAATTCAACAATAATTTTTCTGTTGCGAAATTAACGTTTGATGATGTCACACCGACTAATTTTGATGTAACTTTTTCTATTTTCTGTGCGCAAGCAGCACATGTCATTCCAATAATTCTATAACTCTGTTGCATATTTCCTCCTTATATCAACATAATTCCTTAATAGACTAAACAATATACATTTAGGTCCTATACGTATATTAACAACGATATATGTAGAAATTATGTAGATAAAATGTACTAATTCAGTATGTTATATAGAAAACTTATATTATTTTTTTCTTCATATCATCTACATATGTTTATTGTAGATTTAAACTATCAAACGAAGGAGGTGATGGTGTGTTCGGATTATTACTAGCTAATTGCATTACTGCAAGTGGTTTACGTGGCCAAGAGTTGGCTGAATGTATTCAAATGATGTTAAAAGGATTTTAATAAAATCTATTATTATAAAACTAAACTTATTATTCACAGAAACACGCTCAGCATACGAGCGTGTTTTTGTATCTATATATTTGTTAGGACTAAACAAACTAAATATAATCATATTTATAAAAAACACCTCTATAATCACATAGAGGTGCTAAATTTAGAATTTAATAATTACTTAACGTAATGTACTAGAGATTTGTATGAACTCATCACGTGTGATTTCTCCACGAGCATAACGTTCTTTCAAGATATTCATCGCATTATTGCTAGTTGGAAATACTTGATTTCTATTGTTTGAAGAGAACAAGTAAACTAACGCAACAATTAGTACTAAGAATCCTAACATACCCATAATCATACCTCCTGAACTAAAGTTGTTCATCATTCCATAATATCCATTTGCTGGATTTGTATTTGCATAATTAGAATCTATTCCATTTGATTTAATTCTTCCACCCATCATACCGCCATAATAATCATTACTATTAGATTGATTATTATAGTCATAATTACGTCTCATCATGCCATATGATCCATTCGTATTATTTCTTCCCATCATTCCACCATAATATCCGTTTGTGTTTGTTTGATCATTATAACCATAATTCATAAACGTCATCATTGTAATAGGATACCCATTCAAATAATCTTCTCCTAATTGAATGTGTAGATTAGTTAAAGTAGCCGAGCCTTCACCTCCAAAATATTCATCCATTTGTTCATGCATTATTGAATTTCCAATATAAGCTTCCATGACTGAATCACCTAATTCTTCAAGTAATTCAACTTTTACTAAACTTGGATCAACTACAGCATTAGCCTCTAACTGAAGATTTGTTCTAATTTCACTTACGATGATATCAACGGAACGCATCTCAACTTCTTGAGCACTCACTCCTATAACAGATGTCATAATAAATAGAAATAAGAATACCGATGTAAATATTTTTTTCATTGTTCTCCTTTACACTTATAAACTTTTCTTTATTGTTTCATATTCTTCTTTAGTAATTTCGCCTTTAGCAAGTCTTTCATTTAGAATTTCAATACTTCGATTACTTGTGCTTTTTACATTCGTTCTATTCGAATGATTTAATAAATTTCTGAAAAGAAATACTATTCCAATAATTACCAATATAACAATTAATAACATGACTAACATTCCAAACCATCCTAAGTTACCCATCATTCCATAACCATCAAAATTTTGATAACTTCCAAATCCTTTCATCATATTTTTTCCTCGTATAGGAAACATTGTTCGAATAATTGTTTCTTATATTATTTAAACTTTCTGTCATTTCTTCTGACATCTGTATCATAACAGTTAATTGTTACAAAAGTGTGTTTATGCACATATTTCGACGAATTATGGATATTCCATAAAAAAACACTCAAATTTGACCATTTTTGAGTGTTTTTTAGATTATATATTAGTCTATCTTTAACATTCTTGCGTTTATCGCAACAATTATCGTGCTTAAAGACATGAATACTGCTCCTAAAGCTGGCGAAATTAATATGCCTTGATTATATAACACACCTGCCGCAAGAGGTAAAGCGATGACATTATATCCTGTAGCCCAAATTAAGTTTTGTATCATTTTACGATAAGTCGCTTTAGATAATTTAAGAATATTTACAACATCCAATGGATTACTCTTTACAAGAATTACATCTGCAGTTTCAATCGCTACATCTGTTCCAGCTCCTATCGCAATTCCAAGATCTGCTTTCGCAAGTGATGGCGCATCATTAATTCCATCGCCTGTCATCGCAACTTTTTTACCTAACTTTTGTAACTCTTCAATCTTAAGCGATTTTTGGTGAGGTAATACTTCCGCAATTACTTTATCAATGGATAGTTTCTTTCCTACATAATCCGCAACTCTTTGATTATCTCCTGTTAACATAATTGATTCTATTTTCATAGCTTTCAAAGTTTCAATAGCTTCGATAGCTGATTCTCTTACGATATCCATTAATGCGATCATACCGATTAGTTTATTTTCGGATAAAACAAATATAACCGTTTTTCCTTCAAGTGCTAAATTATCATAAGTTTTATGATCATATTCAATCTTTTGAGCTTGAAGATATCCTGGACTAACAATCATTATATTCTTACCATTAATGTATGCACTTAATCCTTTGCCTGGCAATGCCGTATAATCTTTTACCTCAAGAATTTTTAGATTTAGTTTCTTGCCTTCTTTAACAATTCCCTTCGCTATAGGATGTTCTGAATTAGATTCGACTGAATAAACTATACTCAATAATTCGTTCTTATCAATCCCTATTTCAAGGATATCAGTAATTCCGAATGCTCCTTCAGTCAACGTCCCTGTTTTATCAAAGACAATCGCATCCAATTTTCTTGCTTCTTCAAAAGCTGTACGATTACGAATTAATAATCCTTTTTTAGCACCAATGCTCGTTGAAACAGCTGTTACAAGCGGAGTTGCTAAACCAAGTGCATGAGGGCAGGAAATAATGATAACTGTAACTGCTCTTTCTATCGCGAAACTTAAATCTTTGCCTAAAGCTAACCATACAATAAATGTTGTTGTACCCGCAAAGACCGCAATATAGAATAGCCACTTTGCCGCAATATCTGCTAAACGTTGTGTATTTGATTTTGAAGCTTGAGCTTCTTTAACGAGTTTAATTACTTGAGATAAGAAAGTTGCTTCTCCTACTCGACTTACTGTAAATTTTAATACGCCTTCACCATTGATAGAACCACCGATAATTTCATCCCCAGCAGTTTTATCAACAGGAACCGATTCTCCTGTCATCATTGATTCATTAACTGATGATATTCCTTCATAGATAACTCCATCTAATGGAATTTTCTCTCCAGGTTTAACTAATACTTTAAACCCTACTTCAAAATGTCCTACAGGATGATCCATTATTTCACCATCATCATGGATCATATGTGCAACATCTGGCATTAGTTTTATCAATTCTTCAAGTGCTTTTGATGCCCCAAGTACTGATTTCATTTCTATCCAATGACCTAATAGCATAATCGATATTAGTGTAGCAAGTTCCCAAAAGAAATCGTTCCCAACTAATACAAATACAGTTAATGTACTATAGACGTACGCCACTGTAATCGCTAATGCGATTAACATCATCATTGCTGGTGATTTACGTTTGAATTCATCTAACGCGCCAACTAGGAACGGTTTCCCTCCATAGAAGAATAATATGGTAGATAAGCCGAATAAAACATACGTATCCCCTGTAAATCTCCAATCAACATTCATAAACATTTGAATCATTGGTGATAATAATAAAATTGGTAAAGTTAAGATTAATGATATAAAAAACCTCTTTTTAAAATCATCTACCATCATCGCATGATGATCATGATGTTCACCTCCATGTTTGGTTGAATCATGATCCATATGCTCGTGTTCGTTTTTTAGTAGAACTGGATTATGATTGGCATGTGCAATAGGTTTTTCTACACTTTTTGTATGATTATGTTCTTCCGTTTGTTTATGCATAGAATGATCTATTTTGGAATGTTTATGGCTTTCTGTGTGGTTATTAGTATGATTTGTTTTGTCTTCCATAATAACCTCCTTTTGTATATTATAAATCTAATAATTTATTTTTATTCTTTATATGCTATATGCGAAATTATCTCCTTGATTTGATTTTAAAAATTCTATGAAATGTGTAGACACATATTTAGCCATGGTTAAGTTATGATCAAGATAATTTCCACAATCATGTGCTGTAGCGCCAGGTATTTCATCTTCGAAATTTGAAATAAACTCAAACATTTCAATAATAAGATTTCTAATAACTAGATAGTCATCTTCTCCGTTCAAAATAAGATAAAATCCTGTTCGACATCCCATTGGTCCAAAATAGATAACTCTTTCTTTGAATGATAAATGATTTCTTAAAAAAGTTGCGGCTAGATGTTCAATTGTATGAATTTCTGCTGTATTTAAAACGGGTTGAGCATTAGGCTGTGTCACACGTATGTCATAGGTTATTAAAACTTGATCCGCAACTCTATCAGTTCTTGATATATAAATTCCTGACAACAAATTATGATGATTAACTTTAAAACTTTCTATTTTTTCCATATTTCCCTTTACTCCTTAGTATAAATATTTTGAGATAAGTAGCGTTCACCCCGATCGAAGAAAACTGTTACGATATTCCCTGATTCTATTTTGTTTGCCAGCTTAATTGCGGCCGTAAGATTTGCGCCTGATGAACTTCCAACAAATAAACCTGTTTTTAATGCGATTTCTCTAACCATATCATATGCTTGATGATCTGTAACTTTTATAACTTCATCAATATATTTTACATTCATTGTATCGGGAATGAATCCGTTTCCAATTCCCTCGATTCGATAATCAGAATGTTCACCACCTCCAATTATTGAACCTATTGGGTCTGCGAGAATTCCCTTTATTCTAGAATTTCGTTCTTTAAAATATCGCATTATTCCACTGAATGTTCCGCCTGATCCAGCACCTGACACAAAATAGTTAATATCTCCATCTAAATCTTTATATATTTCTGGGCCAGTTGTTAGATAGTGTGCATTAGGATTTTCGGGATTAGAGAATTGATAAACACTTAAACTATTGGGGATTAATTCTCTAAGACGTTTTGCTTCTTCTATTGCACCTTCCATTCCTTTAAGTGCATCAGTATTCACAATAGTTGCGCCAAGCGCTCTAAGTAACTGTTGTTTCTCAATAGAAAATTTATAAGGAATAACAAACATTAGATTTACTCCCGAATTAACTAGCGCAAAAGCTAACCCAAGTCCTGTGTTACCTGCCGTAGCTTCAATAAGTGTCATACCTTTTTTCAATTTACCGACATTAAATAATTGATTTACGATATGAATACCAATTCTATCCTTTATTCCACCCGCAGGATTTTGACACTCTAACTTGACATATATTTTCACTTTTCCATTATTATGAAATCCATTAAGTAATAATAGTGGCGTATCTTTAACTAACTCTTTTGAATCATTATAAATAGCCATTATCGTACTGCCTTCTTTAATGCGCTATTAATATCGTCAATCAAATCTTGATAATGCTCAATTCCAATGGATAAGCGCACTAGATTATCACTAATCCCAATCAACTCACGATGTTCTTTAGGATAGCTTGCATGTGTCATTGTGGCTGGATGAGATATTAAGGATTCGACTCCACCTAAGCTTTCAGCGAGTGTAATCACACGTAGTGATGATAAGAAAATATTAACATCTACTAATTGGTTCAATTCGAATGAAACCATTGCTCCTCCACTCTTTGCTTGTTTAAGTGAAATTTGATAATTTTGATGACTCGTCAAATTTGGATGAAATACTTTTTTTACATGATCATTATTAACTAAATATTTTAGCACTTCATTCGTGTTTTCAATGTGACGATCCATACGTAATGCGAGCGTCTTTATGCCTCGAATCAATAAGAATGAATCTTGTGGACCAAGTATCGCTCCCATCGCATTCTGAAGAAAAGCGATTCTCTGACTCAACTCAGGTGATTTGGTGATAACTAATCCGGCAATTAAATCACTATGTCCGCCAAGATACTTTGTACCACTATGAATTACGATATCCGCTCCAAGTTTTATCGGTTTTTGTAGATAAGGCGACATAAATGTATTATCAACAATTACAATCGCATTATTTTCATGTGCATTTTTACTAATTTCTTCTATATCGCTTATACCTAAAAGCGGATTAGTGGGCGTTTCAATTAGAACTGCTTGATATGTATTATTCATTTCTTTCTTAAACAATTCTAGATTTGTTGTGTCTACCATCGAATACATAATTCCAAATCGTTTAAACACTTTATCTAAAACTCGATATGAACCACCGTATAAATTATCAGAAATTAGAATTTTATCACCTTGACTAAAAAGCGATAAAACAGTTGTGATTGCGGCCATTCCTGAACTAAACGCAAATCCTTCATCCCCTTCTTCAAGTTGTGCGATTAGTCTTTCTAATGCGCTACGTGTTGGGTTTTTTGTGCGTGCATATTCAAATCCTCTATTCTGTCCTAATCCTTCTTGTTTGAATGTAGAAGTTTGATAGATAGGCACATTCACTGAACCCGTTAGTTCATCTTCTGTTGAACCCCCATGAATTAATAATGTTTCAATCTTCATTTTTTTTACCCTTCTTTGCGATCACAATGAATATATTTGGATTAATTATTTCACCATTTTGACTTGACGCAATTGCTTGAAAATTAGTTTCGATAAATTCGATATCAATAAATCCATTTTCACTAAGCCAGTATTCAATTTGATTTTTACTAAACCCTAACCAAACATCATGCATTTCTTCAATTGCCCATTTACCGTTATGGCTCATTACGTCACTGATTATAACAGTGCCTTTATCATTTAATAATCGATGCATTTCTTTGATAATTAAATTAGGTTCTAACATGTGATGTAATGCCATATTCATTGTTACGATATCAATTTGACTTGATTGAAATGGAATTGATTGAATATCTGATGCCAATGTATAAATATTATCAATCTTATGATTATGAGCTTTTTCCTTGATTTGATCTAACATGTTTTGAGACTGATCAATTGCGAATACTATTTTTGCATGCTTAGCCAACTCTAACGCTAAATATCCTGTGCCAGCCCCTAAATCCGCAACGGTCGTATTTTTAAAATCGATTCTCGAAAATATGATTGGTCTTATGTCTTGATTAAAATATCGCTGTCTCATCGCATTCCATTGTGGTGCAATACGATCAAAATAATTTTGTGAATTCATGGTTCCTCCGCATTAACAAAAAAAGACTTCCCTCAAAGAGGCGATAGTCTTTCGCGGTTCCACTCTTGTTAAACTAAAAGTATTAGTTCATCTCTATCGGATACAAACATATCCTAACGCTTTAACAGGCGTGCCTGTCAGTCTCTACTTATTTCGAGACTGCTGCTCTAAGACGCATTCATACTACATTCTCCAAAGATCACTTTCAGCTTATGGATCTCTCTCTAATGGAATCAATAGTATTACTATTTCTTTTCATCGCATTTATTTATTAAAACTATATTAAATCTTGAATTAAATTATGTCAAGCTATATTACATATAATATAACTATGTGTTGTATGTTTAATAATTAAATTTTTAATCTAATTATGCATTTTAAATAATGCTTTAATTATTTTAGATTCAGTCATTAAAACCAAATTAAAAGACTGAGTCCTGTAAATTACAGAATTCAATCCTTAAATACTCCATAAAGTCCAACTTTTGGGGTTCACTTCAAATCTTATACGAGTTTATCACCAGCTTTATTTAATAGTACTAGAAATCTGTAAGAATTCTTCACGAGTGATTTCTCCTCGTGCATAACGTTCTTTTAAAATATTCATCGCATTATTTGAATTAATTGTTGTATAGCCATGTGCTCTATTTTGAGTTGAGAACAAATAGACAAATAATCCGATAATTAACGCAAAGCCTATGAATCCCATAATCATTCCTCCTGAACCGAAATTGTTCATCATTCCATAATTACCATTCGAATTAGCATTCGCATAATTGAAGCCTAGTCCGTTTTGATTAGTATTATTTCTTCCCATCATTCCATAATATGTTTGATCATTCGTATCATTGTTACGATAATTACGACCCATCATTCCATAACGTTGATTAGTGTTGTAATCATTTGTATTCGTTTGGTCC
>DASSDQ010000158.1:0-13658 GCA_035697025.1 Erysipelotrichaceae bacterium
AAGGGTTAACGCCATCTGAAGCACTCTTTTACCAATATAACGAGCCATACTTTTACCTCCTTTGCCTGTAAAAAATAGTAGTGTCTGTGTAAACAGTGATATTATTATATATCAAATCAACTTGATGTGAAAGTTATTTTATAGCATTTTGTAACAAATCTTGAATAAATATTCGATAATTTTTGTAATTTCTGAAACTTTTTACATTTAGCTAATTTGTAAGCGTTATATACTCAAACAATAGTATGAATTCGAAAGAATTACAACAAATTTTGAATAAAAAAAGGATGCTCGAGAGCATCCTTTGATCTTCTTTAACAAAGAAATTATTCAGCGATTTCTTTATAAGCCCATTTCAAGCTTGTGTCATAACCAGAAAGGTGGAACACGATACCTGAAACTAGAGGATTAGCAAGGGAAATACCAGCTCTTTGGTATACAGGAACTACTACAGCGTCATTTAAGAATACGCCTTCAGCAGCTTGTAGATCAGCCCAAACAGTAGCATCATCCTTACCAGCAGGAGTCATTAATGCATCATATTCAGCACTTGACCAACCAACTTCATTATAAGGACCATCAGTTAACCACATGTCTAAGTAAGTTGTAGGCCAATCATAGTCAGGACCCCAACCAGCGAATGTGATATCAAAGTTACCAGCTTCAGCTTCAAGTAGTTTTTGTGCGAATGGTAAAGTTGTAACGTTAACAGTTACACCGTAACCAGCGAATAATTCATCAAGTTCTTGTTTAACGAATTCGATGATTAATCCAGCAGTTGCAGATTCATAGTTAAGGATTTCAATTGTTAAGCCATTATCGCCTTCAGCATATCCTAATTCAGTTAAACCTTCTACAACTAATGCGCGAGCAGCAGTTTTGTCAGTTAACATGTAACCTTCGCCACGAGCATCTTCATAACCAGCACCATTGAATGTGATGTAGTCTGATGGTACTAAGTGGAACGCAGGAATAGAACCATTTTTCAAGATATTATCAGTAATGTATGATTTGTCGATTGACTTAGCAACAGCTTGACGAACTTTTAAGTTGTCAAATAATGGGTTACCAGCAGTAACATCATCAGCAGCAGTAGCATCAGGACCAGCATTACCAACGTTAATCATTAAGTAGAATACAGCTGTATCAGGAACTGTAACAGCATCTGGATCTTTACCACGTTGAGTAACGAATTCACCAGATAATCCTACACGGTCGATTTGACCTTCATCATATAGAGCAACACCAGTTGCAACATCGTATTGTTCGATAACACGGAATGTAACAGCAGGAGTTCTTACAACTTCAGCTTCCCAATATTCTGGGTTACGTGTCCATACGAATTCAACTGAGTGATCCCATTTGGACATATAGAATGGTCCATTGTACCAAAGGTCTTCTGCAGTTGTTCCATAACCTTCACCTAATGCTTCTACTTGTTCAGCAGGAATTGGGTAGAATGAAGGGAATGCCATATTATTTAGGAAATAAGGAACCTTTTCAGCTAATACAACTTCTAGAGTTGAATCATCAACAGCAGTGTAGCTAACAATCTTAGCAACATCAGCTAGCATAAATGTGTATTGGTATTCTCCAGCAGCAAGGCGATCCCAACTGTAGACGAAGTCTCCAGCAGTAACAGCACGTTGTTTTTCTCCTAAAGCATTAACCCATACAGCATCTTTATTTAATTTGAATGTCCAAGTCAATGTTGCTTCGTCAAATGTCCATGATTCTGCGACGCCGGCAACGACATCAGCATTTTGACCTAAGCGAACAAGACCTTCCATTACGTTTCCTAATGAATCAAAGGAAACAGCGTCGGTAGCTAAGTTAGCATCTAAAGTAGGGATGTCTTCGCCTTGGAACAAGTTGATATTAGCACCAAGTTCAACTTTTTTAGCACATCCTACTAAGTTAGTAGCAACTAAAACTGCGACTACTAACAATAATAATAGTCTTTTCATTTCTTAATAATCCTTTCCACACCGTTTTGTGTATAGAATTATTATAAGTTAAAAATGTAAAGTGTCAATAGATTTGTGAAATTTGCGTGAAAATCAACACTATTTTTTCATAAATTCTCTGTAAATTTTTTCATTTGATATTATTTGTTGATATGTTATAATTCTATGGATTATGAAAAAAACTACTTACTTATTGATCGCATTATATGCAATCTCATTCATCTATGCTTTAGTACAGTATTTCTTTTTAGGTGAAGCTTTTCTACTTAGCTTCCTTAATTCTGCTGGTGTTTTCAGTATTATCTTATTTATCATAATGATATTACTAATACTTTCAGGATTTGGATATTTCGACGTGTTTGGGTACACATTTAAAAAGACTTACTTCATGTTTACAAATAAGTACAATAAAATGAATATAGAAAACCAAGAAAAATATCGATCATACTATGATTACACACAATTTAAAGCTGAGAATCGTTTACACTTACGACCTAGTTTCTTGTTGTACATATTTGGGTTTATCTTAGTGAACTTAATCTTAAGTATCTTATATGTTTATATTATTGGATAAGAAATAAAGGCAACCATTAAAGGTTACCTTTTTCTTTGTCTATTTGTATTGTTAGTTCTTCAATCATATCAATCAATGACGCAATATGTTTAATTGTATTACGTAATGGTTGATCTGTTGTAATATCGACATCTACCATTTGAGCAAGTTCGATTGGTGTTTTTGTACCGCCTGCTTTTAATACTTCTAGCCACTTTGGAATCATTGTTTCATCAGTTAATAACCTTTGACTCACTTCAGTCGCAATCGTTAAACCAGCACTATACGTGTATGGATAAAGCCCCATGTAGTAATGTGGTTGTCTCATCCAAGTTAATTCTGCTCCATCAACAATTTCAACCGTGTCTCCCCAGAATTTAGTCAAGACATCTTTTTTAATTTGACTTAATGTAGAAGCGACAACTGACTCACCTTGATCAATGAGATTATATACTTCTCTTTGGTACGCAGCTTCAAGTAAATGTGTTACGAAGTTATGATAATACGTTCTACTTACAATACTTGATAATACCCATCGTTTAAATCGATTATCTGTACTTATTGATACAAGATAATTAGCCATTAACATTTCATTCATTGTAGATGGTGCTTCAACGAAATATAAGGATGGTTCAGTATTCAATACATTTTGATGGTTATTTGCCAAATCAAAATGTCCAGCATGACCAAGTTCATGTGCTAAAACAAAACATTCACTCATACTTTGCGTCCAATTGATAAGAATATATGGATGAGCTCCATAGGGCGAACTACAGAATGCACCTGTACTTTTACCTGTATTTTGCACAAAATCAATCCATCTCTCATCAAACGCACGATTTAACATTTTTTTGTAATCTTCACCTAATACTGATAATGCATTCAGAATGTATTCTTTTGCGCTATCAATTGTTACTGATGGTTCAAACTCAGGATCAACTGTTATCTTCAAATCCGCAAACGTCATATGGTCTAAGTTATGTATTTTTTGAAGCAACTTAGCATACTTCCGCATAGGACCAGAAAGATCAGACATGATTAAATCAATTTGGCGATTGTATAAACTTCTATCTACTTTTTGATTGAATAGTAAAGAATCTATAACTGAAGGAAATCCCCTCAAATCTGCAAGTATTTTTTCTTTTTGAACTTGTGTTTGATAAGCCCCAGCAATTGTATTCTGATACTTTCTTAATTGTTTACTAAATTCCGCAAATGCAGTTCTTCTAACAACGGTATTCGATTCATTTTCCCATTCACCTTCAAACTTAACGAAACTAAGTGGATACTCATTCCCATCCACAATAAAATTATCAAATTGTAAATCCGCTAGTTTTGCTTGATTGTATATAAAATAGGGTGATCCTAGTGCTGGGCTTAAAGAAGCCAATGCTTTTTCAACTTCAGGATGTAATAAATAAGGTTTTAAACGAATAATGTCTTGAAGATAATAAACATTATCTGGGCTCAATCGAATTGCGTCTAAAATCACATCTTCACTATTCATGCTGATTTCATTATCAATGAAACTCAATAAACTTCTAACTTGCGAACTCATCAGCTCTACTTTCATCATGCGTTGAACATTAAAGTCATTACCTTGATCTTCTGATACAGATAATTCAGTAAATGTTTCAACGCGAATTAAACGTTCGATAATTTCTTTTAATTTCTCAATACTTAAGTTGATTGAAGAAGCAGTATTTAAATTACCTTTAAACATTGTATTTAAATGATTTGCTAAAGGTAAAATAGAATTAAAGACTTCATCAAACAAAACTTCACTACTAAATAAACTACTAAGATCCCAAGTTTGATTAACATCTACTTCAGATCGTTTCAAAATTTTATTACTCATACGTACCTCTTGATTAAAATTATGACACATTAATTTAAACTTCTAAATATTAATGATTAAATCTTTACAAAAAATTGAAAAGAATAAAAAAAAGAGCTTATTTAGAATAAGCTCCAATATGATTATTTGAAATAATAAGGTTTTACAAATGCAGGTACACCATTTTTGTAAGTAACAACTGGTTGACCTTGAATTAATGGACGCATATAAGCAATCGCTTCATCTGTTACGCCACGGTAGTTAGGCTTAGCCCATTCTACTGGGAAGTTCTTAACATGGTTCGCAACATTACTTGCTGCAGTTGCAAAGAACTCAACATCATATACTTCTGAATCTTTACGTTTAACACCAACCATTTGACCAGTGAAACTTGGATTAGCTGAACGCATATGCGCACTCATACCTAATTTAAATGATTCTTCAACGTCCACAAGGGATTGTTCAGTCGCATGACAACGTTGTGCTGTACTTAAATCTTGAACTTTACAACGATTAGCTGCACCGTTAGTTAAGATTAAATCTTTAACTGCATTTGCTGCACCACCTAAAACTGCATGGCCGAAACCATCATTTTTAGCTTCACCAGCCGCAAGATATGTACCATCAGCGTAACGTGCACCTTCAGATACTACAACATAACATTTATTCTTTTCTTCAATGCATTTTTTAACTTCAGCTAAGAAGACTTCTTTATCAAAAGGAATTTCTGGTAATACAACTAAATCAACAACTCCACTTAAACAAGCAGAAGCAGCTAACCAACCTGCATCACGACCCATTGTTTCAAGAATAAATACTTCTTGACGCGTATAAACATTAACATCTAACCAAGTTTGCAAAGCAGTTGATGCGATAAATTTCGCAGCACTTGCATAGCCTGGGCAATGATCTGTAACCATCAAATCATTATCCACAGTTTTTGGACATCCAACGAAACGACGATTTGTAATGTTATGAGCTGCTGCATATTCGCTTAATGCGAATACAGTATCCATTGAATCATTACCACCGATGTAGAACATCGTATCAACATCATATTTTTCTAAGATTGCGAATAGTTTTTCGAAATCTGCCACATTACTTCTCTTAAGTTTGTAACGGCATGAACCTAAAGCACTTGATGGAGTTTGACGAAGAATATAGTTTTCTTCTTCACTCATTAATGTTAAGTCCACAAATTTTTCTTGTAATATTCCTTCAATACCATTTAATCCACCAAATACAGTCTTATAAATTGGATTTAGTTGGTTCGCTTTAACGACACCTGCTAAAGTCGCATTAATGACCGAAGTAGGTCCGCCACTTTGAGCTACGATACAATTTCCCATAGTTGTTTCTCCTTTTTGAACGATACTATTATAGCGTATCCGACTCCGCTTGACTACTTTTGTTTAATTGTTCGTGCAAGCTTTCCCAATCTTTCATCAACGCATTTATTTGATTATGTAAATCATCGATTGAACTATCCAATTCGCGCATATTATTATGATCATGATAATAATATGGATCAAATCGTTTTTCTCGTGCAATTGCTAATTCTTCTTCTTTTAACGCAATCATTTCTTCTATTTTTTGTATTTGTTTATTGATTCTAGATGCGGATTGAGTCGGTTTAGTTTGCGTTCTCAATTCTTTATCAGTCTTTTGGACTACTTCTACTTTTTCGACGACTGGATCACCAACTTTATAATAATCCGCATTCCCGTTCTCTATACTTAAAATACCTTTAGCCATTTTATTTATAAAATAACGATCATGAGAAACAAATAAGATAGTTCCTTCGTACTCACTTAATGATTTTTCCAACGCTTCTTTACCTGGAATGTCTAAATGATTCGTCGGTTCATCTAAAATAAGTAAATTAGACCCCTTTAACATCAGTTTGGCTAATGCTAAACGTACTTTTTCACCACCTGATAATACATTAACTTCTTTAAAAACTTCATCCGATGTAAATAAGAATGAACCTAAAACAGTTCGAATTTCAGTTTGTGTCATATCAGGATAGGCATCCCATAAGTCTTCAATAATTGTTTGATTACTCTTATATTCAATTTGTTCTTGATCAAAATACCCAATATCAATTTGATGGCCAAATAAGTACTCACCACTAAGTAATGGAACTTTCCCTAATATCGTTTTTAAAAACGTTGATTTTCCATGACCATTTGGACCTACTACAGCACAATGTTGCCCATGAATAAGTTCCAAGTTAATTAGCGCTAATCGTTCATGATAGCCAATCTCTAAATCTTTGACTGTTAATACTTGTTTACCACCACGGTTCTTCGCAAAGAAACGTGCTTTAAAATTTCGTTTGTCTTCTTTTGGAGCTTCAATTTTCTCAAGTTTATCAAGGTATTTTATCTTAGATTGTGCAAACTTTGCTTTATTCTTCTTATACCGAAACTTTTCAATTAGACTCTCTAAGCGTTCAATGTCTTTTTGTTGACGTTTAAATGCAGAAAGTTGTTTTTCTTGATTTAATGCTTTTTGATTCTGATAGGACGCATAATTTCCTGGGTAAGTTGTCAACTCACCAAATTCCATTTCAACGATTATCTTTGCGACATGATCTATAAACATACGGTCATGAGAAACAAATACTAACGCTTTTTCATAATGATTTAAATATGTCTCCAACCATTCGATTGTACTCATATCTAAGTGATTCGTCGGTTCATCTAACAATAAAATATCTGGTTTACTAAGTAATAAGTAAACAAATGCTAACCGCGTTTTTTGACCGCCTGAAAATTCACCAATTCTACGTTTCAGATCACTCTCTTCAAAACCAAATTGTGTAAAGATTGTCATCATTTCTTGTTTATAGGTATAACCACCAAGTCGTTCATACTCATCACTAAGATTCGAGAACAACTCTAAATTACCATCATTACTTTGATGTTTTAACTCTTCCGCAAGTGCTTCGATTCTTTCTTCTAAAATAAAAAGATTTTTATACAAGTCTAAAAAATAATTTTCCACAATAAGTGATTCATCTTTAAAACTAGCTTGTGCTAGATAACCTACGGTTAAATCTCGAGGTTTAAATATCTCACCTTTGTTTAATTCCATCTCTTCAGCTAATATCTTTAATAAAGTTGTTTTCCCACAACCATTTCTTCCAATAATAGCGATTTTATCATTAGGTTTAATCTCAAAATTCAAATTCTCGAAAATCTCATCTGCACCATACGATTTAGATGCACGTGATAATTGTAGTGTCATTTTATTCAATCCCTAAATATTTTAAGTAACCATTAGCGATATTAGTCGTCATTTGATCAAATTCATTTTGATATACACTTACATCCAGTGGGCTAGAAATAAAGAATAACTCCATACTTACTGATTGAATTCCTTTACGTTCTTCTTTATTAAACTCGCTATTTTGTTCAATCGCTAAATCAGATATAGTCCCAGCAGTAAGAATTCTTCCTCCAGCTTCTCTAATCACAGGATATGAATCAAGATTATTGTATCGACTAGATGAAACTACACCCGCAATATTACTACTTGTGTCGCGTCCATAGGGTACAAGACCAGATGTTTGGATGAATGATTTAAATAAAGCTGTCGCAAATTTATTCGTTGAGTAAGATGAATAAATGATACGACTTCCTCTTGTATCTGTATTTGTTGTGAAGTTAAGATTCAGCTCAATATAGTGTTTAACATTAGCTTTATAAGCTTTATATAATCTGCCATCTACACCATATTGATTTATAACAGTTTCTTCAGAATCACGTGATAGTAAAACTTTTAATCCTTTTTGTTCTAACTTTTCTTTAACAGCAGCCGCAATTCGATATAATTCATCAGCTTCTACTAATTCTTCTACTGTTCTTCCTTTATCGACATAATTAAAACTCTCGGTATTATGGGCTGGATCGATATAAACATCATATATTTCAGGGTTTTCTTCTTCAGGTGTTTGATCTAATATTCTAATAAAGAAATAGTTTTTATCCATTATTGGGATAGTATCGTTATCAATTTTAATTAAATCATTATCCGATACTAAATCGACTTTCTTACTTGAGCCATTTCTTCTAACTGTATAAAACTCATCATACAATTGATCACTCGTAATTACGCGTTTTTCTTTCAATGAATCTACTACGAATACTTCGTAAAAACCAACTGGTAAATTTTCCAATGGAATTTGTTCATCCGCGTTTCGACCTAGCATATACACCCATTCATTTGCATCGCATACATTCCTTAAAATAATTGTTTTTCCAATAAAGAAATCAGGAACTGTATTATTGTATGTCGCATTATAAATATTCAATGTCTCACCATAAAATAGATAGTCATTTAATTCTACAGTATCATCATATTTCAATTCATTAAGTACAGATTGTGTTTTAGTTTGACTATAATCACAAATCACAAAACTCGTTTCTTCAAGCAATAATTCTTTCGGAAACAACATATTGTATAAAATATAAATTCCTAAAAAAACCAAGATAAAAGACGGGATAAGTACCCGCCATTTTAATTTACTTTTTCGTTTAGGAACTACTCTTGGTTGATAAACCATTTAAACCTCCTTAGTAATCTAGGTTTTTAGGTGTACGTGCGAAAGGTAATACATCACGAATATTTTGCATGCCTGTAATATACATTAAGAAGCGTTCAAAACCTAAACCGAATCCAGCATGTTGACATCCACCAAATCGGCGTAAATCAAGATACCATTGTAAACTTTCTTCATGTATATTCATTTCGTGCATACGTTGTTTTAATAGATCATAACGTTCTTCACGTTGTGAACCACCAACTAATTCGCCAATTGACGGAACTAACAAATCGCATGCGGCTACTGTTTTTTGATCATCATTTAAGCGCATATAGAATGCTTTAATATCTTTAGGATAGTTGATTAAGAAAACTGGTCCCTTAACAATCTGTTCACAAATATAACGTTCATGTTCTGATTGCAAGTCTGTTCCCCATTCTACAGGATATTCAAATTTAACAGGTGCTTTTAACAAGTGTTCAATTGCTTCAGTATAAGACATACGTGCAAATGGTGTTTCAAGTACTAAGTTTAATCGTTCTAAAAGTGTAGTATCAATTCTTTCATTAAAGAATTTAACTTCTTCTTCCGCATTTTCTAGCACATATGTAATACAACTCTTTACCATATCTTCGATTAAATTCATATCATCATCAAGATCCGCAAATGCGATTTCTGGTTCTATCATCCAGAATTCACTCGCATGTCTTGCAGTGTTACTATTTTCAGCTCTAAATGTTGGACCAAATGTATACACATCTCTAAATGCTAAAGCAAATGCTTCTGCTTGTAATTGCCCCGATACAGTTAGACTCGCTTTTTTACCAAAGAAGTCTTCTTCATAATTTGCATCAGTACGTGTAGTGACATTGAAGACTTCACCTGCACCTTCCGCATCATTTCCTGTAATTATTGGCGCATGGACATATACAAATCCTTGATTTTGGAAGAACTCATGTATTGCCATACTTAATACAGAACGCACTCTAAATACAGCACTAAAAGTATTCGTTCTTGGTCGTAAATGCGCAATTTCTCTCAAATATTCAAATGAGTGTTGTTTCTTTTGTAAAGGATAGTCTGGCGCACAAGCACCTTCCAAGACGACTGAAGTAACTTCAACTTCGAAAGGTTGTTTCATACCTGGTGTAAGTTTAAACTTACCAACAGCGGTTAATGCCGTCCCTGTTAAGTAATGACTTACTTCTTCAAAGTTTTCTAATGTGTTTGCATATACAAGTTGCACATTTCTAAAATAAGTACCATCATTCAACTCTATAAAACCAACATTCTTATTGCTACGATTCGTTCTAACCCATCCTTGAATTTGAACGATATCCATTGATTCAATTTCGATTAAAGATCCTTCTTTTACAATCTCATAACATTCTCTTACTGTCATTAACGCTTCCATTTTAGCTCCTAGGAAATAGAATTAGTTTCAAATACTAACTCTTGAATCATCGATACAACATCTACTGCTTTAATATTTACCCCTTTTGGCACTTGAATATGCTCGTGAGTAAAGTCGACAATACCTTTTATACCTGCATCAATTAATAAATTGACTGTTTCTTGAACATCCTTTGATACTGTTAAAATCGCGATACGACAACCTTCTGGAATTCTTTGTTTCAATTCACTTAGTGGATAAACTGGAATTTCATACATCGCACCCGTTTTATTTGGTTCAATATCAAATGCACATACAATTTCGCCTACCACATGGTTCCAGCGATTATAATTCATAAGAGCACGGCCTAGATTACCAGCCCCAACTATAATTAATTTCTCTTCAAATCGTCCACCAAGATGTTGATCAAATACTCCGATTAAGGCTGATACATCATAACCATAACCTTGTTTACCAAGTGAACCTAAAAAAGAAAAATCACGTCTAATTGTAGTCGGTTCAATATCGACAAACTCAGAAAGTTCGCGAGACATAATTCTTTGCACACCTAAATTTTCTAATTTACGTAATGCTTTTAAATATACAGGGAACCGTTGTAAGGTTGCCTTTGGTACTATTTGTTTCAAACTGTTCATTTTTTTATCACCTTCCACTATTTTACCATAAGAGCTTTAGTTTGTGAATATTTTCATAATCTTCACGCGTAATCTAATCCAGGATTTGCACTAATACTCAAATCTCCTGCTACTCCATGTTGATATGCGACATATGCAACTGCTCCTATCATTGCCGCATTATCTGTACAGCACCACATAGGTGGAATCGTAATTTTTAATTCTGGATAGTATGTATTTAACTCTAGTACTCGTTCTCTAAGTCTTGAATTTGCTGCCACACCACCAGCTAAAACAAAATGCTTGATCGAATTTTGTTCTAATGCTATTAAAGTTTTATTCATTATTTCGTTAATTGCAGCTTCCTGAAATGCATATGCTAAATCCGCAACGATTAATTCTTCTTTGTTTCTTTGTATCAGTTGTAAAACCGAAGATTTTAATCCACTAAAACTAAAATCTAATGGGTTTTGTGTTTTTATTTTCGGTAATTTATAATTTGGTTTACCTTCTTTTGCGAGGCGGTCAATTTGTGGCCCACCAGGATATGGTAATCCCATTACACGTGCCACTTTATCAAAAGCTTCACCAATCGCATCATCTTGTGTTGAACCTAAAATTTCAAATTTAAACTCTTCTTTTAATAATACTAATTCTGTATGCCCACCTGATACAACAAGTGCTAACATCGGATATTGAAGTTCATCTACAAATTGATTTGCATATATATGACCAGTTATATGATGTATTGGAATTAATGGTTTATTGTAATACCAAGCTAATGTTTTCGCTGCTATCAATCCAACATGAAGAGATCCGATTAAACCAGGACCTTGTGTAATCGCAAACGCATCAATATCCTTCATTGTTAAATTTGCTGTTTTGATTGCTTCATCTAAGACAATTGAAATATTCTCAATGTGAATTCTAGAGGCAACTTCTGGAATAACACCACCAAATGCGGCGTGAGTATTAATTTGCGATGAAACAATGTTGCTTAAAACAGTACGACCATTTTCAATTATCGCAACTGCTGTTTCATCACATGATGTTTCTATCGCACAAATTCTCATTTTATTCACCTTTATAATCCTTTACCATTAGATATGCATCTTCATGATTATCTTGATAATAATCTTTCCGAATCCCACTCATTTTAAATCCAAATCCTTCATATAAATTAATTGCTTTAATATTACTTACTCTAACTTCTAGACTAATTTGATCCACATTATTCTTAACGCATAAATTATCTACAAAATTCATAAGAACTTTTGAATACTTCAACCCACGATAATTTGATTTCACCGCAATAGTCGTAATTTGAGCCTTTTCATATATAACCCATAAACCAACATACGCGATAATCTGTCCATCTTCTTCCATGACATAATAGTTTGCATATGGGTTTGTGTTTAACTCACTTAGAAAATCATCCATTGTCCAAGGATGTGAGAACGCCTCATTTTCTATTGTACAGACCGACTCTAAATCTTCGATTACCATACTACGAATCATGAATGATACGCCTCGTTTTCCTTAAGATATCTTGGAACTAATGTATGTATATCATCAATTTTTTTCCAGTATGATTTTAAATCCATAAAATTCTTTGTATAGTCTGGATAATATGTTTGTTTTGCGATTAAATGACCATCTCCAAATACTTTTAGAGTAGATACATCAATATCACTTAAATCTTCAAGTAGAATTACTCTTTCATTGATCAAACGTATTCCTTCATGAAAGTGTGCATAATAAGCTCTTTTAGCTTTCGCATCTAAAAGTATATGAACATCTTTTTCGAGTCCTGCTAAGACATGTAGTGAAGATAATGTAAATACTTCGATTCCAGCCATTGCACCTAATACTTTTGCGACTGTCATCCCAATCCGTAATCCAGTATAACTACCAGGTCCATCAGTTAACACTATTCGTTTCAAATCAGTTGGTTTTAATTGTGCTTGGTTGAATAAATTTTGAATTTCCACTAATATCGTTTCAGACTGTTGTTTAAAAGCTTCTTTTTGAACAGAGGCTATTATTTCTTCGTTTTTGTATATAACTAACGTTAAATAATGAAATGATGTATCGATTGCTAAAGTAATCATAAAATCTCCTCTATTAATTTTTCGTATTTAATCCCTTTTGGATAAAAATGAAATTCACGTTTATTTTCGTTTAATCGTTTAACACTTATTTTTAGGTATTCCTCGGGAAATAGCTCTTCCACATATGTAGCCCATTCTATAACCGTTACACCATCTTCACCAATGAGTTCATCTAAACCTAAATCTTGATGAAGCGATTCTAGTCGGTAAGCGTCAATGTGATTTAATTTCATTCTTCCATTATAGTTCTTCATTATCGTAAATGTCGGACTCGATACTGTTTTAGTAATATCCAATCCTTTCGCAAGACCTTGAGTAAAAGTCGTTTTACCTGCTCCAAGATCTCCATCCAATAAAAAAACCATTGGTTCATTTATCATTGAGCCAATTTTATAAGCTAGTTCTTGAGTTTCTTTATAACTTTTTGATATATATACTTTTTCCATATTTCCTCTAGATGTAAATTATAACACAAAGAAATAAACGAAAGAAAAGCTCCCCAATAGAGGGAGCTTTGTAACCTGGCGACGAGCTATTTTCACTATGGCATGCATAGCTATGGTTGCCGCTAAAGTGCTTAACTTCTGTGTTCGGTATGGGAACAGGTGTGACC
>DASSDQ010000159.1:0-5324 GCA_035697025.1 Erysipelotrichaceae bacterium
TGGATGGATTAGCTGTTCCTGCAGATAGTTCTGCGGCTGAAGTGATTGCGAAGGCTATTCCTACAGCGGCAGTCGTAAAAGGATTTAACACAAACTTTGCGTATACACTTGCTGGTGATGCGGCAACTACAGTTCTAATAGCGTCAAATGATTCGGATGCGAAGAGTACATTAACTTCTGCACTTGATGGTAGTGGATTGAATGTCGTAGATGCTGGATCATTGAAGCGTGCTAGAGAACTTGAAGCTCTTGGTTTCTTACAGATTACATTGGCTATCCGTGAACTTATTGGATGGACTGGTGGATTCTCTCTTAATAAGTAGTTTAAACAAATATTAAGAGAAAGGACTAATTGTAACACTTGTTATAACTAGTCCTTTTTAATTCATAAAGATTGATTATTCATCGATCATTATGAATATATTATTTATTATACATAGTGTTTTTAGCGCATCATCTAGATTTTGTTTAATATTGGTTAATAATATGCTTTCATGTAGTGATTCATATTGTTTTCTCACATTATTATCAAAACGATCGATCCAACTATTTAAATCATAGTTTGATAAGGGATCAAATGGATAATTATTGACTCGTTTCTCAAAATAGAAATGATCAGTACTTTTCGTTAAATGTACTAGTCTTTTAAGTTCATCTTTTTTGTTTAAGAATTGTTTAATCTCCTCACGGTTCATTAATCTCACAACATCATAGATATGTCGCACTTTAATATTTAGTGTTCCACACATCGCATGCCTTTTAATCGCAAATACTTTATCAAGAAATGTTCTTTCTATTCTTAAAGAATATACTTGGACTTCATCAATTTCATATTTATTTAAAGCATCTTTTCGACCTATAGATTCCAAATATTCATGGATAAATGATCTTATATACTTAATATCGACTGGATCTGGCTTTATACTTGAACCAATCTCAAGCTTTACTCTGTTTTGATTGTAAAATAAGTTGGAACTCTTATTTCGACAATTTCGTTCATCATCTATTTTTTCAAAATGGCTACAATCCACTGAAAGCAGGTTTTCAATTCTTTTTAGATGTAACTCGATTTGCTTGTTCGTTTCTTCGGGAATCGGTACATATGTCAAATCAATATCTTCAGAAAATCTTTCAATCGAACCTGGGTAGCATTTGCTTAATGATGTACCTCCCTTAAATATACATGATTTAGAATACTCACTTTCACTTAATCTTTTTAGAATTAAAACAATATAGTAATCTCTACGTACAAAATCTTCAGGAATACTTAATTTACTAGATGTTAATTGAATTAAATCTTTAAATGTTTCTAAATCATTGTGTAGGTTCATAAGAAATTTCTATATCTGGAATTTTATATTTTGATGTTCGATTTAGATACATCTTTAAAGTATTCTTAATCCCATATTTATTCAAAATAGTTTCAAGAAACGCAATTGTAGATTTCTTGTACTTTTTGTTCTTTAGTACATATTTTAAATTAATGTCATTATAGGAATTAATACTCTTCTTTAAATAGGAAATAAACTTATTATGATTTATATCTTCAATTTTGTAATAATTCTCTAGTACTTCAAGTAATTCGATATATTGTGTATTTTCCATGTCTAATTTCATATTAATTTTTTGGATTTTGAAATTATTAATTCTCTTTGTTTCTTGATCAAGTTTCGAAGAATATATTTCAATTATTTTTGGTAATTGCGTCGTTAAACCGAGATGATTAAATAAATATAGTCCTTTATACAAACCATTATTATTTTCTAAATATAGACTTAATATTTTTTCTTCACTATTTGATATCAATCCAAATTCAGTTTGTTTTGGAATTACGTATAATCCTTTTGAAATTCTTGCTAATTCGTTATTTTTAACCATTCTTTCTAAAATCTTGTAATACGTAAACTCTGGTATTTCAGATAGTTTATTTAAAAATAACTGATTTGAATTAATTAATTCAGTTTCTTCGTATTTATTTATTTCTTCTTTTACTATTTTTGTGTAATTCATTGTTTACCTTTAATAATTTCAATATAGTATCGCGTATCTAGAATGTCAAGTTATTTTATTTTTTACTTGACATAAAATTAGGTCAATGTAATTTAATAGACACTGTCTGTTAAATTGTAACTGTAGAAGACTCAATTATATATACTGATATCAATTAAAAAAGTCCTCTATATTTGTTTATATATCTGGACTTTCTATTGATCGATTAAATATTTATTGTAAATACAATTTCTGTTCCTTGATTCTCGACACTGTTCACACTAAGATCAATCTTATGACTTTGTGCGATACGAGATACGATGAGTAACCCTAATCCATTTCCATTCGGATTATTTTGACTATCTTTCTTGTATCGTTTGAAGAGTTCTTTTTGTTGGAGTGTACTGATTCCTGTTCCTGTATCAATTATGGATATAGTGATTGTTTTATCAACTTGTTTAGCAATCATTTTAACTTCTGCGTTTTGTGCAGAGAATTTTGATGCGTTATCTATGACTGCGATAAACATCTGTTTTAAGCGTTGATGATCACCAATGATATTCCATTCACCTTCGCCTAGTTCAACGATTAGGTGTTGTTTCTTGGCTTCTAATAAGGCTTGTGCACTACGACTCACATCTGTTAATACTTCATGGAGTTCGAGTGGTCGCATGTCTAATTTAAAGTCTGGATCTTCGAGTTTGGATAGGTCTAACAAATCCTGAATAAGCCGTTGCATCCCCACTGTTTCATGGATAATCTGTGCACTAATCATTGGACTATCTTCGATATTGTAGACTTGGTCTTTGATTCCTTCGGCTAATCCTCGAATGATTGTGACTGGTGTTCTGAGTTCATGGGTAATATCTGCGATAAAGTTCTGACGCATCTTTTCTAAGTTCTCACTTTGACGTGACGCATCATCTAATCGTTTGGCTAGACTGTTGATATTGCGCGCTAATAGTCCTATTTCATCCGCTCTTGAGTCATCGATATGAATATCGTATTGTCCTAAAGCTAAGGTATTTACGGCTTTGTTTGCTCGCATTAATGGTTTAACGAAGTTAAGTGATAAGAAGTATCCTAACGCAATTGCGATGAGTATCCCGATAATTATCGCAATTAACATCGTTCTAATACTCGTTGTACTTAATGCGTTAATCGATGATATCGACGCAGAAATAAACAATGCGCCAACGACTTGATTATTAATTTTAATCGGCGTTCCAACTGTAACAGTATCGACATTAAATACTCCCTTTATACGATCACTTACGAGTTGTTCACCCTTAAGTACTTTAGATAATAAATCTTGTGTTGTTTTATTGAGATTATAGTAATTACGCATCATGCCCATACCCATATGCGTTTCTGTTATAGCACTGATTTCTCCATCATTACTTACAATCCATACTTGTAGATCTTCTAGATCAACAGATGATAGATAATAGTCAATTTGACTCTCATCTATATCAAAACTTCGATTCTCTGCGATCACATCCGCAATTAGATTCGATTGACTTAATAGATTGATTTCGATGGTATCTCTTGTCTGTTTACGTACATTGAATCCAAACACAAATCCAATTACAATCGCAAACGATATAATAACCAAAATGAAATAAAGAATAAGCTTACGTGTTATTCCTTGTTTCATACTTTTTCCTCTGTTGTCTCAAACTTATATCCAACACCCCATACTGTCTTCAAATCCCATAATGGATGTTTATAATGATCAAGTTTACTTCTTAGTCGTGTCATATGTGAATCAACGGTTCTACTATCTCCATAGTAATCATATCCCCACACTTGATTCAGTAACTGATCTCGTGAGAATGCGATATTTGGATGGTTCGATAAGGTGAAGAGTAATTCAATCTCTTTTCGTGTTAACGATACTTCTTCATCTTCTATTTCTACTCGATATGCACGCATATCAATGAGTAAGTTATGTAATTTTAGTAAATGCTTAGCACTTCCTGGATCTAATCGTCTTAATACAGCTTTTATTCTCGCCATTACTTCTAAGGGTGAAAATGGTTTAACAATATAATCATCTGCCCCGATATCAAGTCCCATGATTTTCTCGAAATCTTCTCCTCGAGCTGTGACCATTATGACGGGTACATTATTATCTTTACGTATCTCTTTACACACAGAAAAACCATCGAGTTTTGGCATCATCACATCTAGTAGTACCAAATCCACATCCGGTGTTAATTTATTTAAAGCGTCGAATCCATCCACTGCGATTACAGTTTCATAGCCTTCTTTCTTACAGTAACTTGCCAAGATAGAAGTAATCTGAGGATTATCGTCCGCAATTAAGATCGTATTTTTATCTTTCATACTAGTATTATAAGCACAAATTATGACGAAAGTGTGTCTTTAATGCGTATCACTCACATTTAGCAACATCACATAGTACATGTAGTTTGATTTAATCCCACTATGTTTAGCTTGTATATAATCATTCTTGTATAATAGTACTCCCATTAAATCATAGTACTCTTCATATAATTCTTCTCTTGGTTTATCTCTTCTACTCTCATCTTTAATCTTCATATGATTATCACTGTATGCCATATTAAAACCCTCCTATTATCATGTATGTATGAAATAAGAGGGTTCCTAAAAAATATTTTATTTTTATTCAATAATGTATAATAGAATCAATAATCATTATTCTTATTTATCATTTTATTTCTTATGGGTTAAGGGAAGAAGAAATGGATAATATAATTACACGTTTTTTTAATAGAAACAAAAGAAAAACTAATACTAAACCAATTAAGAAAGAAACAACTTCAAATACTGAAGAATTTTTGTCTTTAACAAATTTTATTAGTAGTTATCCAAAGACTACTTATAATGATGTAAAGAATTGGTTAATGATTAAAAAGTATATTTCTAAAAAGAAAAACGAGCAAACGAAAGAAGAATATTTATACGCAACTAATATTGGGAAAGCATTTGGGATTAAAGTTAATCCTATTTATAAAGAATCAGTAAAAACATACGGAATCTCACTAAACAGAAACGCACAAGATGAAATTAGGATACATTTTGACAGTTTAGATATTTCCTCGGTAATTAAAGATCTAAAAATCGATGATCCATACTTCGATAAAATTCTATCTAAAGTTGATCCAAGAATTAAACTCGATAAAGAACAAAGAGAAGTAATAGTATCAAAAGATAAAAATACATTGGTCGTAGCTGGAGCAGGTGCTGGCAAAACAACTACAATGGCTGCTAAAGTGAAGTATCTTGTAGAAAGACAAACTGTAAAACCAGAAGAGATTATTATTGTTTCTTATACCAATAAAGCAATC
>DASSDQ010000160.1:0-7156 GCA_035697025.1 Erysipelotrichaceae bacterium
GACGCACTGCGTCTTTTTTATTTATTGCTTGACCTAAAGTTAACTTTAGGTTATATGATACGATTATATAAAAGAGAAAAGGAGACAAATATGACATATTCAATTGGCGAGGTTTCAAAGAAGACAGGATTAACTGTCCCAACCTTACGTTATTATGATAAAGAAGGATTGATTCCAAACATCAATCGTAAAGAGAATGGGTTACGTAATTTTACTGAACGAGATTTAGGAACGATAAATATCGTCACATGCATCAAAGGAGCGGGAGCGTCATTAAAAGAAATCAAACATTATATGGATTTATGCCAAATGGGAGATTCGACACTATTAGATCGCAAACAATTCTTCATTGATAAGAAAAAAGATATAGAAGATCAAATGAATAAGCTAAATGAGATCCTTGCGACCATCGAACATAAGATTCAATACTATGAAACTGCGATAGAAGCCGGGACTGAAAATATTCATAGAAAATAAAGAGAGATAGATATGACAACATTATGTAAAAAAGAGTTCACAGGTGAAAGAGCTCTATTCAAGTCGAATGGATTAAATATTAAGCATTCTGTATTCTTTGATGGGGAATCACCATTAAAAGAAAGTGAAAATTTAGAAATTGTGGAATCCAAGTTTGAATGGAAATATCCATTATGGTATACAACCAATGTAAAACTTAGCGAAAGTACATTAAGTGAAACCGCACGTTCTGGAATTTGGTATACCAATGATATCGAAATAAGTAATACGCAAATAAGTGCGCCAAAGACATTTAGACGTTCCAATCGAATCAAATTAACCAATGTTACATTACCCAATGCGACCGAAACGTTTTGGTCATGTAAGGATATTGTTCTAAACCAAGTTTCCGCCAAAGGAGATTATTTTGGGATGAATAGTGAAAATTTTGAGATTAATCAATTAGATCTTGAAGGCAATTATTCATTTGATGGGGTGAAGAATATTGTAGTAAGAGATTCAAGGTTAATTTCTAAAGATGCGTTCTGGAATAGTGAGAATGTAAACGTTTATAATTCATTTATTTCTGGTGAGTATTTAGGATGGAATTCAAAGAACTTAACGTTTATTAATTGCACAATTGAGAGTCTTCAAGGTTTATGCTATATCGAGAATCTTGTCATGATCGATTGTTCATTTGTAAATACGACACTTGCTTTTGAATACTCGACAGTGAATATTACCAGTAAAACAACGATTGATAGTGTCTTTAATCCAGCTAGTGGAACGATTTCAGCACCAGGAATTGGAAGTATTATTTTAGATCAAACGAAGATTGATCCAAGTAAAACTACAATCACTTTGGAGTAATTATGAAATACGACTTTACAAAATTAACGAATAGACGAAATACAAATTCGTATAAATGGGATGTAAAAGAAGATGTGTTACCAATGTGGGTAGCGGATATGGATTTTGAGACGGCTCCAAAAATTATTGAGGCTATCCAATCAAAAGTAAGTAAAGGGATATTAGGATATACCTCTATACCAGATGAATGGGCGATTGCGTACCAATCATGGTGGGAAAGAAGACATAATTATTCACTTAAAAAAGATGCGTTGATATTTGCATTAGGGGTTGTGCCTATTTTAAGCAGTACAGTTCGTAAGTTTACCAATAAAGGGAATAAGGTAGTAATACAATCACCAGTTTACAATATTTTCTATAACTCGATTTTGAATAATGGGTGTGAGGTATTGGAGAATACATTAATTTATAAAGATAATCAATATGAAATGGACTTTGAAGACTTAGAGGTTAAACTCTCTGATCCCTTAACAAAATTAATGATCCTGTGTAATCCACATAATCCAGTTGGTAAGATATGGAATAGAGAAACACTTAATAGAGTTGGGGAATTGTGTTTTAAGCATAATGTACTCGTTATATCTGATGAAATTCATTGTGATATTACAGAACCAAATGTTCATTACATTCCATTCGCATCTGTTTCACCTATTTGTGAACAAAATAGTATTACTTGTATCGCGCCTACAAAAGCGTTTAATCTCGCAGGTATCCATAGTGCCGCAGCTTATGTGGTTAATCCAGAGATCCATAAAAAATTGAATCGTGCTCTTAATACCGATGAAGTTGCGGAACCGAATGCAATTAGTATAGAGGCAACCCTTGCGGCATTTAATCAAGGAGAAGAATGGTTGGAAGAATTAAGAGAAGTACTCTTTTCACAGCGTAAGTTATCACAAGGTTATATTAAAGAGACTATTCCTGAGTTAAACGTAATTAATGCGAATGCGACATATCTCCTATGGATTGATTGTTCAAAATTAACGCAAAATACAGAAGAATTATGTAAGTTTCTTGAGGAAGAAGTTGGGTTAAAAATTGTGTCTGGACATGAATATGGTAAGGGTGGGAATGCGTTTATACGTGTAAACATCGCGTGTCCTAAGGAACGATTAATGGATGGATTAGAACGATTAAGTAAAGGAATTAAACTGTTTAAGGGTGTTACAAGTTGAATAAACTATATAAATTGATTTGTGTGCTATGTATAATTACATTAATTGGATGTACGATTGAAGAAGAGAAAATTATTAATAATGACAGTGATATAGAAAAGGAGGTTGAAGTTGTGAGAACAACACGAATTAAGATGATTTTTAGAGAGAATGAAATTGTCATAAAAATGTTAGATAATCCAAGCACAACTGATTTCTTGAAACGATTACCGATTGAACTAAAATTCGAAGATTACAACAGTACAGAAAAAATAACATATTTACCAAGTAAGTTATCCAATGATAACGCATCAAGTGGGATGACTCCTCAAGTTGGTGATTTTGCGTATTATGCACCTTGGGGAAACTTAGCTATCTACTATAAAGGATTTTCATATTCATCTGGATTGGTTTTACTTGGCCAAATAGAAGAAGGAATAGAGAAGATAGAGTTAATTGCGAATAATGAGTTAGTAAAAATTGAAGTAATAAGTGATTAAATCTTATTGGGGGATATGTGGGGAAAACTAACAAAAGAAGGTTTTTACTTATTTGTTTGATAGTAACAATCGTTGTAATGATGTGTCTTGGCAATCGATTACTTTTTGGAGTCTGGAATCCATTGAGATTACCAGAACGAATTATCTGGTGGTCAATAAAAGTATTAAAAAAATGGAACGATCAATTCCATTTTTATTTAATTATGAGTACATTATTTTCTTCTTATTGAGAATGTTTGAACTAAGAGACTAAACGATATGGTAATAAGTGTAATAAATACAAGTTGAGACAAACCAAACTGTGTAATTATGATTGCCGCAATGCTTGTCCCAATCGCAGAGGAGAACTGAATACTAGAGCCATTTAAACTTATGATAAAATTAGCGTCATGACTTGTTTCTTGCATAATCCCAAGATTCAATTGAAGGCCAGTCATCCATGCGAACATCACCCATATAACAATCGTCAATATGTTTAACCATATCCAAGGCTTTGTGAGAATAATAAGAATGACACAGATTAACTGTAATAAAGCCCCAATTAACATCGATTTTTTATAACCTAATTTATCGGATATATAACCACCAATCTGATTACCCGTAAATGCCGCAATGCCAATTACGATTAATAAGATACTCATCCAAGATTCCACACTAGGGAAATGATAGATAATATAAGGCGTCACATAGGTATAAAGTGCAGAATAACCAACAAACATACTGAAGGTATATAGAAGGATAAGCAGAACTTTAGGATCCTTTAAATACTTTAGTTCTTGCATAATATGCGAATCTTCAGATTTCTTAGCGTATAAAGGTAAATTAAACTGGAAATAGATGATCACAAGAAGAATCGTTGTGTTTAAAATCCAGAAAATACTACGCCAATCGAGTATGGTGTATAAGACGCGGGTTAATGGAATTCCAATGACTAGAGCTAATGCATTACCAGTTAATAGGAATGCGAGCGCGCGTCCTTGTTTGCCAGTTTCTGACATCGCAATGACGGTAGACATGGCCAATACTCCATATCCATTTGCCACAACCCCCATTAAGGTTCTGAAGATTAAGAGTATAATAAAATTAGGCGCATAGATTAAACCGACAATACTGACAAACGTTAAACTAAGTAAACTTATTATCATATGTTTACGATTAACATTGAAGAAGAGAATTAAGATGATAGGCACACCGATGGCAGCCCCAAACGCATATGCAGAGTTCAATAGACCACTCAATGCGACAGTCACATTTAAATCAATTGCGACTTTATCTAGAATGCCATTGAATAACGATGCGGTCATCATAATCACAAAGTTCATTAGTGTAAATACATAGAGTGTTAGTTTATTCTTCATTGGAGTACCTCGATACTAAATTCTATGTGCTAAAGTGCACTTTATGTCAAGATTAAACTATTTTCTAAGATTCTATTGACCTAAAGACAGCTTTAGGGTTTAGGATGATATTGTACAAGGTACATATTAAAGGAGAGATTATGCAAGGAAATTTCAGTTATGTAAATCCAACCAAATTATATTTTGGGGAAGATTCGATTAATTATTTAAATCAAGAATTACCAAACTATGGAAAGAATGTTCTATTAATCTATGGGGGTTCTTCGATTAAAAAGAATGGTATCTATGATGAAGTCATTAAATTACTTAAATCAAATAATAAGAATATTGTGGAAGATCCAGGTGTTATGCCTAATCCAACGGTTGATAAATTAAATGAAGGTGTACGTATAGCACGTGAACATGGGGTTGATTTTATACTAGCGGTAGGTGGCGGATCTGTTGTGGATTACGCTAAAGCAGTTTCTGTATCCATTCATTGTAAGGATGATCCATGGGATAAATACTTTGATCGATTTGAAGATGTGGATAATGAAATTGTCCCTATGGGATGTATCTTGACCATGGTAGGAACTGGTTCTGAAATGAATGGGGGTTCTGTTATTACAAATCATGCGACTAAACAGAAAATTGGTCATGTGTTTAATGAAGATGTATTCCCTAAGTTTGCGATATTAAACCCAGTGTATACCTATACTGTTCCTCGTTATCAAATGGTCGCGGGATTCTTCGATGTTATGTCACACATTCTTGAACAATACTTTTCAGGAGATGATGACAATACATCAGATTATATAGCGGAAGGTTTATTGAAGTCCTTGATTACGAGTTCACGAGTTGCGATTAAAGATCCAATGAATTATGAAGCACGTTCGAATATTATGTGGACAGCTACATGGGCATTGAATACCTTGATTCATAAAGGTAAACCAGGGGATTGGATGGTGCACATGATTGGGCAAGCGATTGGGGCGTATACAGATGCGACGCATGGGATGACTCTTGCGGCTGTATCATTACCGTACTATCGTGCAATAATGGCAGATGGTTTGGCCAAGTTTAAACGTTATGCGATTAATGTATGGAATGTAAATCCAGAGAATAAAACAGATGAGGACATTGCGAATGAAGGCTTATTCCTTATGGAAAACTTTATGAAGGAATTAGGTTTAGTTATGAATATTAAAGAATTAGGTGTTACAGATGAAATGATAGAAGATATTGCGTCTAAATCATTTATCTTAGATGGTGGATATAAAGTACTTAATCATAAGGAGATAGTACAAGTCTTAAAAGAAAGTATGTAATAGTTAAGAAAAAGACGAAAATTATTCGTCTTTTTTTTGTCTTATTGAGACACCTTGATAAGATAATCCTAATATTTTCGATTCTTTTCCTAATAAGTGATAATCAAAGAAAGCTTTGTGATAGTCACATAAGATTGTGTGTACGAGGTTCATATCACGTTTACCAATGAGTTTTAAGTATTTTAATTGTTGGGCAAAGAAGATATGGTCGGTATAATCCATATGTTGTGTATCTTCGATTTTAATTAAATAACTCTCTTTTGAGTTTAATAAATATGGAGTACGAGATAGTGTCTCCACAACATAACTACCGATAATTCCTAAGGGTTTATTAATGTCTTTATCCCAGTAATTTCCATAGGTCGGGGCATCCATGTTTATCCCGCATTTAAATCGTTCATCATCTAATAAGGTCTGTAATGCGGTACATCCACCATAAGAATGTCCTGTTATTCCAAAACCGCGTGATATATCAAGTCTATTGGTAAAGGGTGATGGGATTGTGCCATTTTGTAGTTCATCTAATTTATTCGCAATAAACCTTGTATCATCAGACCATACCTTAACATCATTCCAAACATGAGTTTGTTTGAATCGATCAAAGAATGGAGTTATTTTGGATTGAATTGACGCATCATCAATTGTCTCTTTTAGTAACTCAGAGAAGTGTTTACGTGCTTCTTTATTCATCGTTGTTTTGAATTCATCCACAAGGGTAGAATGTGCATGATTGATTTGACCATCCGTGTATTTTAATGCGCCAGATTCATAAGGGTGTCCAATTGATATTACGATATAGCCTTGACTAGCAAGTTCACTACATAATGCGGTGTTTTGTTCAAGGTAGCCAAAATACCCCATATTAAAGAAGAGTATTGGGAATTTGTTTATTTGAGAAGTTAATGGAATATTGGAGTAAGTACTGGTTTTAATGTGTTTAACAGAATTTGACACTAAATTTAAAACTGATTTTCTTAGATACTGGATTGCCTCATCACAAGCATATGGATTAGGTTTCATTCCTGTAACAGTTTCTCCAGGATAGAAGAATAGTGTTGGAATTAGGCGTTTACTGCTTGTATCAAATTCAAAAATTGAATGTCTTGATTCGTCAAGAAAATCGAAATTAAGTGTGCCTACCGTAAAAGGACCTTTTGGGATTGGCAATTGTTTAACATTATGAAACATAGTGATTACCTCATACGAATTATATCGATATTATGAGATGGTTTAAATACTATTTGATTTAATTTTGGCGTATTAATACTATGCAAGAATAAAACAATGAGTACTTAGCTCATTGTTTATTTTAATAACGAATTATTTATTAGTCATTTAGAAGTTTAATGATAACGTGAGCACAATCCTTAGCGCCATTCTCACTTTCGATGTGTTGAGAAAGTAATCTAGAATTTTCGATAATTGGTTCACTCAAGGCAAAATTAATCGCTTCAACTAATTTATCAATACTTAAATTCTTGCGATAAATAGGATAAGCCCCAACACCTAAA
>DASSDQ010000161.1:0-9376 GCA_035697025.1 Erysipelotrichaceae bacterium
AACTTCAAAGCATTTGAAGAGTATTTAACAAAACATAATGTTAAAATAAATCCAAATTATAATGGTTATCGATTTGTGACCCATTATTGGATCACACGTGAAGATATCGATACACTCATTACATTAATCAAAAACTATGCTAAAAACTGAATGTGTTAATTGCGGATCAAATTCCATTTTACCCGTAGAATATGGCACACCTGATGAAGAGATGATCTCGAATATCGAAAAAGGTCAAATCTTACATGGCGGTTGTGCAATTCAAGGGCTCATGCAAGCACACTATTGTACAGAGTGTGATACACGTTTTGATGCGCAATGCACAGAAGAGTTTTTAAATCATATAAAAGCTCTTACCTATAGTACTAAAGATATGCTAGTAACCATTTACTTCCATATCGATCATTTAACCATACACGCAAAATACGTTGAGAAAGAAATCCCATATTTTGTTGGTTTAAAAGAAGCTTTCAAACATACCGCATTAGAATTCTGGAAAGAAGATAATGGCAATGTATGGCAAATTGATATTGATTGCCCTGGTTACTTTAAAGATTCAATTCATATGAGTGGTACAGAGTTTAGACCTCGAACATTCCATAAATTCTATGAATTCTTAACTTTATTATTAAACTATAAACAAGGAGACTAATTATGTCACATTGTACAAACCTACCGCTGAATTATTCTAAGACTGACTTACCGAATATCTTAAATGTATCGGTTATTTGGGATGATAATGATTTAATTCTGGTGGATTGTGGAAATCCAAATTCTGTAGAACTATTACAGGAAGCACTTAAATGGAATGGACTTTCACTCAATAAACTGACTAAGATTATTATCACGCATCATGATTATGATCATTATGGTTCTTTAGCTGAAATAATCGAAAAGTATCCAAATGTTAAAGTCTATGCGACAGCAGTTGAAGCAGATTATCTTAATGGATCAAAACGTTCATTACGTTTAGTTCAAGCTGAATCAATCTACCCTACACTTCAAGATAACCAGAAGGAACAAGCCATGGCTTTTCATAAGAAATTGGAATCCATTACTCCTGTTCATGTGGATGGTATCTTAGAACTTGATGAAGATCTTCCGTGGTGTGGTGGGATTACTATTGTATCAACACCAGGTCATATGCCAGGACACATATCGGTGTATCACAAACCAACTAAAACTATGATTACAGGTGATGCGATGGTTGTCGAACATGGCAAATTAGAAACCGCGAATCCACGTTATACTTTAGATAATGATCGCGCCTATAAATCAATGAAGAAGTTCTTGAATTTTGACATTGAACGATTGATTTGTTATCACGGTGGTGTAGTGAATCAAGACATTCGTGCATTAATTGAAGCACTATAAAGCGAACCCAATGTTCGCTTTTAATTTATTATTATATTCTAGATTATTCGACAATATTAAATGATTACATATTATTGTAATTAACTTGTTTTTTTATTCAATTGGTCTTTAATCATACTTTTATTGAAAAAATTAAATATAAACATAAATTATAAATAATTTATTTTATTAAACTCCTACTTTTAGAAATTAATATATTTACAAATAGTAAAATTATTGTTCTGTTGGTAGAAGTTGTAGAATATAACGTAATTGAATTCATAATTCTTCCGTTTATATTTTTAAACTTAGTAAATCATTCAAAAATAAAACTTCTAATACCATTATCAATCTCATTCTGTGATAATCCTAATCTTTTTAGAAATGATCGAGCATAATCTTCAGAAATGTTGTTTTTATCTATATACTCTTGAATAATACTTAAATCATCACTTGAAAATTCTTCATTTTGGATAAACTTCTTTACAATACTTACTTTGTCTTCTGGAATACCAAATTCTTCTAACCATATTGGTATATTATTTTTATCTTCTTCAGTTAACTGTTCATTTGATGATACTTTTACAACTAATCCATATGGATCAACTTTTACGATGATTGTATCTGATAGAAACTGAGCAATAGGAACTAATGGTTTGAGTACTGAAGCTTCTAAAGTTGATTTACCATTCACAAAGATTGGACTTAATACGATAGCCATAAAAAGTAATATCCATATCATGTTTGGAATAAGTGCTAAAAATAATCCTAATATTTTATCAACTTGATTCATCCATTGTAAGTGTTTTACTTGTTTAATTAATGGTTTAACAGTTTGGTGTAAAACGATACTTACTAATGCGACAACGATGATAAACCATATAAAAATGTTACTTATTTCATAGCTAAATTGACCAAAGATTACATCATCAAACATATCTAAGTTCCGATTTAAAAATGGTACGGATGATGCGATAGATGTAGATGTGACGAATGCGAGAAATAAACTGATGATAAGTATAACTAAATCAAAGAATTGTTTTATAAAGCCTGTAAAGTAACCTATGAGTAAAGATATAATAATAAGCGATAAAACAACAAGATTTATTATAAATACACTATTCATTGGAAAAGATATCATATTTTTTCACCTTATTTGAAGTGTAACATAAAAAAAACGTCTTTCAAGACGTTCATTTACTTTTTCACCAATACTTCGCCTGGAACACCAACAACTGTCTTTCCAGCTTCTACATCATGAATAACAATACAGTTTGCCCCAATCTTTGCATAATCACCGATATGGATGTTTCCTAGGATTTTTGCGCCAGTACCTACCATAACATGATTGCCCAATGTAGGGTGTCTTTTATCGTGTTTATTGCTCATACCACCAAGAGTTACTTGATGATAGATCAAGCAATCATCTCCAATAATCGCAGTCTCTCCTATGACAACTCCCATACCATGGTCAATAAATAATCGTTTTCCAATGGTTGCGCCAGGATGTATTTCAATCCCAGTAAAGAAGCGATTGATTTGGCTGATTAAACGCGCAATAAAGAATAAATGTATTTTATAAAAGAAATGAGCTACACGATGATATAGAATCGCATGATACCCCGGATACAATAAAATAACCTCTAATAGAGATTTAGCGGCCGGATCACGTTTTAAAATAGACTTTGCAGTATCGAACATAGTTTCCTCTTCAGGATTATCATATTACCAAATTTATCACACTTTGAAAAGAAAAACGATTATGCATCCATAATCGTTTCGACTAACCATGTAAAATCTTCACTTTCAATCTCTTCAATTCTTCCTTGATCCGCTAATTCATTGATCAATGGATTAATCGGTAATTGTCCCAATAATGGGATATTATATTTATCCGCAATGGATTTACCTTTACTTGTACCAAATGGATAATGAACTTTATCACATTCATCACATACGAAATAACTAAAGTTTTCAATAATTCCGATAATCGGCACATTCATTTTATGTGCCATTTCTACAGCCTTTGACACAATCATACTAACTAAGTCTTGAGGACTCGTCACAATTACAATTCCAGTTATAGGTAAACTCTGGAATACTGTCATCGCAATATCCCCTGTTCCCGGAGGCATATCCAGAACCATTAGATCTAACTCTTCCCAATTTACTTCTGTCCAGAAATCAGTTACAGCTTTAGTGATTAATGCGCCTCTCCATAAGATGGGAGTATTTTCATCTTTGACGAGCATATTCGATGTGACAAGCTTAATTCCCGTTTCGGTTACAGCTGGTTCAATCCCACTTTCATCTCCAAATAAGGGTTGATGTATATTGAATAGATGTCCCATGGATGGACCGATAATATCGCCATCAATTACACCTGTTTGATATCCTGCTCTTTGCGCATGTGTTGCCAATAGTGCTGAAACTGTTGATTTACCAACACCACCTTTACCACTCACTACTGCTACCATCTTCTTTATCTTAGTTTCTTTTTTAGCTCTTGGTTTAAATGGATTAAACTTTGGGTCTAGCTTTTGATTTGTCATAATAGTCTCCTAACAATGATATTATAACTAATCAAGAAGAATAACAGTTAAATAACAATCATTTTTAATTTGATTTTTCGTAAGAACACAAAAGACCAAGATATATCCAAAGAATATAAGCTACTGAAACTACACTAATGTTAAAGAACAAACAAACTAAGTAACCTATAACTGATGCAAATATAAATAAATTGAGTGTATTGTTTCTTTTCATTATCCCATCAATTAATGATGATATTATGAATAATAAATATACGATTAAACTTGGAATTCCTGAACTTACTGCAATATGCAAATAATCATTATGTGCTTTATCAACAGACATATATTGACCCATTGTATGTACAATATCTTTAGAAAAAAATTGATAGAATGCTAAGTGTAAATTTTCAATTCCGAATCCAAAAAATGGTTTCATTTTTATCAACTTAATTACTCTTAACCAAATAAATATCCGAATCGAACCTAATTGATCTATTTTATCTGGATTTAAAGAGTAGGAAGTTGACACTAAAGTCATAGAGTCATTTATAATACTCAATATTCTAATTAGTAATTGATTATCAATGAATAAATTAAACCAAATAAAAATGATAATGTTTAAAACTGAAATAAAATAAATTGATTTGCTTCTTGTACTTTTTCTATGATTTTTAATTATTATATAAATTAATAGATACAGAAAACTCACACAATATCCAATCCAACCACTTCTAGTCATAGTCATTAATAATGCTATAAATGAGATGATATAAGTAATATATGCCCATCGTTTGTTTAAAACAATAATAATATACATTTGAATAGGTAATTGTAATACTAGATATGATCCAAAGAAATTTTGATTACCAAATGTAGAAAATGCGCTTGTCCAATTCATTCGAGTTAAATCTCTAATAAAAGGTTCATAACCAAGATATTGAATAATTCCATAGATTGACAACAAACCACTGGAGATCGCGACTAGATAAATAAATCGTTTATCGATGGTTTGAATCGTGCGCGCAAAGAGAAATAATACGATATACATAACCTGTGTAGTATATCCATCATAGCGTAGAAAATTACCTTGGATTGATAAAGCTGGATCAAGTGAAAAGAATAAAGAGATTGTGATTAAGATGAAATATAGAAGTAATAATTTATTGATTAAATCGAAATGAAACCATTCTTTTAATCGATTCATATTGAGTAATAATACGATTAATAAAATGCTAGTTATTAGGACTAAAGAAAGATACTTCGGCCAGTAAAAGAAATCAATAATTGACCATAAAGGTAAATACACAAAAGGGACAAGAATAACTGTCCCAAATAATAAATATTTAATAATCTGGTTGGTTCCCCCGAACTTAAACATTGATAGTTTAATCAACCTTCTCATTATTTTTATAATGTTTCTCATCGTATTCAACCGTCTCTAAATGATCAACTTTGAGTACATAGATGATTAAACCAATATACAAAGGTGTTAATCCACTAATCAAAGCCCATTGGTACTGGTTCTTAATATGATGATTAACTGCATGTTTATACACACTTATTCCAATTAATGCGGGTGCAACTAAAAACGCAACAACCACAACACTAATTAATAAAGTAAGTATGAAAATATTATCCATTTTATAGTCCTATCTGGTTCAATACACCATAAGAAACAATTAACATAATAACTAGCGCAATAATAACCCCTAATGTAATCGCAAGCATTGCTTTCTTACGATCCATTTGAAGTGTTTCCGCAACAAGTGCCCCTGTCCAAGCACCAGTTCCTGGTAATGGTATTCCAACAAACAACATTAATCCAATAAACTCCATATTTTGTAATCCTTTACTCTTATGTAAAGCACGTTCACGTAACTTAGTAATAAAACTCGTTAAGATATTATGTTTCACTAAGAATGCTAATATCTTTTCAATAAAGAATAAGATAAACGGAATGGGTAATAAATTCCCAATAACCGCAATAATTGATGTTGTCCATAATGGTAAGCCTAACCAATAACCAGCTAACACACCCCCTCTTAATTCAAGAATTGGTGTCATCGATATAATAAATACTAATACTTCTTTATTAAGCCAAGAAGCATAATGAATAATAAACTCAACTAATTTCTCCGTCATGAGTTGTCCTTTCCAAATTCTCAGGGTTTCTTAAGAAAATAAACCCAATTACTGCCCCTATCACATTGAGAAGCGCATCATCCACATCGAAGGATCCACTCATACTAATAAACTGTAAGCCTTCAATTAACAACATAATCAATACCGTGATAAAGATGAAAAACACTAAATTCTGAAATCGTTTATTCAATCGTGGCAAGAAGAATCCAAATGGCGTCAGTAACAACATATGCCCACCAATATTCACAATGATATTACGCATTCCTGTCGCATAATTCATGGTTTGTAAATATCGAAAGATGGTATTAAACAAGATAAGATTCACATGATCACTCTGTTGTTTAATTAATTCAGGAAATCCACCTTTGGCAATCCAGGATAAATCAAATGTACGATTGTATAAAAACAACACATAAAAAAGACTCATAAGATACAGGATGAATAATGTATGTATCGGTTTCATCTTCATCTTACTCGCCTCCAATGTGTCTATTCTAACAAATATTAACTAAAACTTCAAAATGTGACTTCTACTTGTAAAATCGTCTTCAACGATTCTTGTTTAGTCTTTCTAAAATCACTTAAGTATATCTCACGATGGATATGTGAAATTCGTTTTAAACCATTTACGTCACAGTATTCTTGTATTTTATTAAAACTTAATGGTTCTGAATCAAATGAACCAATATGCATAATTTGTACGACTGTTGTTGGTGGTGATAAATGCCAATAAACATCTTTAATATTCACATTCTTATGTTTACTTACTTCTACCGCTTGATTAAAGAGTTCTTCAGTCATAAAGAAAGGCTGACGTATCATTATCGTATACACTAGCTCATCTTTATTAAGTGTCGTTTCTAATCGTCCCTTCTCACTTAAATCCCAAACACCCTCTAATGGATAAACCGTATAATCATAATAATCCTTTATGATTACACCTTTTCTTGGAAACATCTTCAAGGTATACGCTAATGTAAATAATGATTCAATCTTACTTGAGAACTCCTCTGTATTTGGATTCCCTGTCCCATTAATCGCAATATAATTCAAACTCGGTATTTCAACGCGTCTTGGATTACCTTTTGGATCATACAATTCTTTTTCATGTTTACGATATTCATGTTTTAATGTCATACCGCATTATACTCATCTTTCGTCATTGAATATAATGTACTATCTAAGATAACCCCATCAAAGCGTACCGTAGATTGTCTCTGTATGCCTTCATATTTAAATCCTGCATTCTTTATAACAGACGCAGATTGTTTATTAAATGGATAATGATACACCGAAATAAGGTCTAAATTAAGTTCATTAAACCCATGATTTAATAATGCATGAACGGCCTCTAACATTAAACTCTTACCCCAATATGCTTCACTTAAAACATAACCTAACATACGCGTATTCGGATTATCCCGTTTACGATCATTATGTAAACCAATCGAACCAATTACTTTATTATCAAATTTATATACTATCGCCCATACTTCTGTACTTTCCACAAATGACTTTAGTATTTCTTGGCTTTCTTCTAGACTACTATGTGGTTTCCACCCTGCCATAGGACCGACTTTATCATTCTTTGCGTATTCATAAAAATCATTTAAATCAGTTGGTCAAAAGCCGCGGAGAGTAAGACGATTTGTTTCAATTACTTGCATAAGTTCTTCCTTTATTAAATTGATTGTATTCAAAGTTTGTTAGTGAATAGTGAACATTATCTAGAACTTTTCCATCAAATCTTAGTGTACATTGTCTTAAAGTACCTTCATATACAAATCCAGCTTTCTTTATTACAGATGCGGATTGTGTATTAATTGAATAATGATTTACGGAAATTATTTCAATATTTAAGTCATTGAAACCATGGTGTAAAATCGCATGTATCGCTTCTAATATATACCCTTTACCCCAATAATCTTCATTTAATTCATAGCCTAACATTCTACAATTTACGTTATCTCTTTTTTTATCATTATGTAAACCGATTAAACCAATTACTTTTTGATTCTCTTTTAATTCGATTGCCCAAACTTCTTTTCTTTCAATAAATGTCTCTATTACTTTTTGACTTCTCTCTATTGTAGTATGTGGTTTCCATCCTGCCATTAATCCGATTTTCTCATTCTGTGCATATTCAAAAAAATCTTGCACATCGCTTAGTTTAAACGTTCTTAATATTAATCGCTTGGTTTCTATCTCTTTCATATTCTTCTCACATAAATATTAAGTATAAGATTAATCCCCAGAATAAAAGTATGACAATAATAAACCAGTTCATCTTAGGCAACTTATCCCACATTCCTTCAGATTCAAGTATTGCTTGATCAAGGATATGTTTAGGAATTAACTTTATCGTCACAAAGATCATTAGTGGTAATAGGATTAAATCATCTAAATAACCAATTACTGGAATAAAATCTGGTATTAGATCAATCGGTGATAAAGCATAGCCTAGTGTTAGTATCGCAAAGAGTTTAGCGAGAATTGGTGTCTCTTTCTTCTTCATTGCGAACCATAAGGCTGGAATCATTTTCTTTATTGTCTTAGCGTTTTCTTTTAAGTTAAACATATGATTTATTGTATCATGAGATATCTAATCATTAATGTTTATCGTCACCTTTTTTGTTCGTTAGTAACGGCTTGATTAATTTGTAAACTTCTCCAGCCTTTTTACTTTCAAATTCTTTTACTAATGCATTGTTTATACCTTGTTTAGTTTTATACTTATCAATAATCGATAATATTTCATTCAACTTTTCACTATACGCTGAATCTTTCAATGCAAGTTGAACTTTCTGTTTGAATTGTGCTTGTACATCTTTTTCAACTTTTAATGATAAGTCTGTTACTAATGAAACTTTTGATTTAACAAGAATATTGTTTTCTGACCAAAAACTAGTTAATACTTTATACCCTTGATCATTTGAAACAATGTAATATGACTCATTACTATTTTTTGAGATTAAATAACCTAAATACGATGTTAGTTGAAAATCGAGTGCGTTTTTTCGTCCGTTCTCAGCTTTTAAATATTCTATTTTTGCTTTTGCGTTTTGGAGTTTCAGATGCAAATCAATTGGAATTTGCTTAACTTCTTTTGTGTAGAATACAATTATTAAATCATTTTCACTAAGTTGATTAATTCCATTAAAACCATTACTATGTACATTCTCATAATCTACTAGAAATATCGACATAAACTTCCCCCTTAGATTAAATTTATCGTACACCTAAATAGATTAGAATAAAAGAAAAAGCCCAAACGGGCTTAATGGGTAACTGGTGGAGATAAAGAGACTCGAACTCTCGACCCCTTGATTGCGAACCAAGTGCTCTAC
>DASSDQ010000162.1:0-8070 GCA_035697025.1 Erysipelotrichaceae bacterium
TCCATTGTAATGGTTAAATTCTCAACTGATTTTGATTTAGAAATACTAAAATCAATAGGTTGGTTATTAATACTTATTATTGAAGTAACTCCATGATTATAAATATCATCGATTCCTTCTCCGATAGAACCGACAACACATAGAACAGGAATATCTAACTTCTTAGCCCTTTTCGCTACTCCAATAGGCACTTTACCTCGGAGTGTTTGTGAATCGATACGACCCTCACCAGTAATAACGAGATCACAACCCTTTATTAATTCATCAAATTTTGCGATATCTAGAATTGTTTCTATTCCGGATTGTAAGGTACTATTGAAAAACGCTACCATTCCGCCACCCATACCACCAGCTGCACCTGATCCTGGTATTTCAGATACAGATTTCCCTAAATCATTTTCTATACAAATAGATAAATTTCTTAATCCTTGGTCTAAGATTTTAACCATATCTATATCCGCACCTTTTTGAGGTCCAAATACATATGCAGCCCCATTCTCTCCAAACATTGGATTATCAATATCACACATCGTAATAATTTGCGTTTCATTAATTAATGGGTGTATTTTTGAAACATCAATTGTATGTATCTTACTTAATGTCCCACCAGTAGGTATAAATTCTTGACCGGATTCATCAAGAAATCTGACCCCTAACGCTGCCGAAGCTCCACAACCACCATCGTTTGTGGAAGAACCCCCTAATCCTATAATCATTTTTCGACATCCTTTTTCCCACGCGGATATCATGAGTTCACCTACCCCAAACGTTGTGGTAGTTAGTGGATTAAGATTATCTTTTACTAAAGGTAAACCTGCACATGAAGCCATTTCGATTACAGCGATATGATCTGGAAGTATTCCATAGAATGAATTGATTTTCTCAAAACGTGGTCCACACACTTCATGTGTTATTTTTTCGCCACCAGATATCGAAAGAAACGCATCTACTGTTCCTTCTCCTCCATCTGCGACTTCAATTCCAAGCACATCAATATTAGGGTTATGTTTCTTAAAAACTGATTTTGTGATTGCGATTATTTGTGATGAACTTAGTGTTCCTTTAAATGAATCTGGTATGCAAATTACTTTATTTAACATTTGATACTCCGTTAATTTTCAATTTTTTCAGCTAACTTTTGAATATAAGAAAACTTTTATAGGATTATAAATCGAATTATAATACTGATATATTGATAATAAATAATCTTTTGAATACAATAAATGACCAGTATTTTATAAAACATTATACTTAAACGTAATTATATCATTATTAACCTTTTTCAAAAACGTATGGGTAACAAGAATACAATCTAACTGGTTAACCCTATATCCATTATCATCTAATTAACATTAATAAAACTTTTCATAATAATACAAAAATGTTGCTTAGTTTTTGTATGTATTTCAAGTGCTATAATATGATTAATAATTTTGATGTAAATAATGACAGAAGAGGGCGGGATATGTCAATAAAAAATCGGATTTTTAACGTTATCCGTGAAGATGATGAGAATGATTTAATAAGTAACATAATAGATGGATTAATTATTATATTAATAATTATTAACGTGTTATTAGTAATATTGGATACTTTTAATTTCTCTGAAGATTATCAAAGAATATCAAAAGGGATAGAAATGTTTTCTATTTATTTTTTTACAATAGAATATATCCTAAGATTATGGACATCTGATTTGAAATATCCAAATATCAAATCAAGCAAAGCAAGATTAAAACACATGGTAAGTTTAATGTCATTAATTGATCTTGCGGCTATACTCCCTTTTTACTTACCATTTATATTAGTTGTTGATTTAAGGGTACTCAGGGCACTCAGAATTATTCGACTATTTAGGGTATTTAAAATAAATCGATATACTAACTCGTTAAGTAATATTTTTATCGTTTTTAAGAATCGAAAATATGAATTAATGTCTTCATTCTTTATAGTCTTCTTACTAATGATTATATCTTCAGTAATAATGTATAGTCTTGAGAATCCAGCTCAACCACAAGTTTTTAGTAATGCGCTATCTGGTTTATGGTGGGCAGTAGCAACTTTTACAACTGTTGGTTATGGTGATATTTACCCTATTACAGTAGGCGGTAAGATAATGGCAGGAATTATGGCAATATTAGGTATTGGATTAGTAGCAGTTCCAACAGGAATTATTTCAGCAGGATTTATTGAATTGATGAATCACAATAAACATGAAGATGATTCAAAATCATATTGCCCTTATTGCGGCAAGAATTTAAGTTGATTAGGGGGACTTAAATATGAAAAATAAACAAAAAAACTATTTCGTTATTCATACTACTGATCAGATTGATTCTAATGTAGCAAACAAACCAACTAAAAAGAAAATGAACATTTTTCTTAAAATTTTGATTGTTTTGTTAACATTTCCTTTATTCTTTATTTATCCATTTTTCTTTATTTTTAAATCTAAAAAATTGAAAATTAAATCTAAATTAATTTTCTCAATAATATATTTAATACCTCTCAGCGTATTCTTTTATATTCTTGGTAATACTAATCCAGCATTAGAAGAACAAAACCAACAAATAGTATTAGTTGAGACCAAATTAGAATTATATCAAGGTCAAATGTTCGATCCACTTGTTTATATTGGTGAAAATACTTCTGAAGAAATCATGAGTAATATTGAGATTTCGAATCCTGTTAATGTAAATAAACCTGGTAACTATACCGTTACATATAAATATTCCGATGAAGAGAAATTGCTTGAAGTAGTTGTTATGGAAGATCCTATTACTTTAGATGATGATAGTATTGTAATGGAACTCGGAACTAGTTTTGATCCTGAAGAGAATATTGATCCTTTAGATAAAGAGAAGTATGATATTCAAATTATAAACAATGTAGATTTGGCGACACCTGGGATTTATACTGTCGTCTACAAATTTAAAGATATAGAAAAGTCTATAAATGTAACAATTACTAAACCTAAAACTATTGATTATACTTTATCGCATTCTGAGTGGTTGTTTAATACAACAAAGGAGTTAGGATATCTAAAAAATATTATTATTGATGTTGATGGTGGAGATACTTCTAGCTCTCGTCAATCTAATGTTGCCGTTGATGTTGGGTTTGGAACGCGAGAATATTGGGCGTATACAAATGAATATGGTCAACTCGTTGCAGTAATTGCTGAGAAAATTATCTTACAGGATGAATCTACAGAAATCTTATTGGGTGATGGTCGATATTATACTGATGAAGCTGATGTTCCAGGAACAGAGAAAATTGATCTAGATAATGGACATGTAATAGCTGATTCGCTCGGCGGTGTTTCAAACGCGTATAATATAACTCCACAAAACTCAACATTAAATCGAAAAGGCGATCAAGCGTATATGGAAGAATGGATTCAAAAAGCCAATGGAGCAGATAACTTCATAGCAATCATTACATATCCAAATGCAACGACACAAATTCCATCTCATTATAGTTTCTCATATATTATAAATGGTAATAAAGTTACTGATGAATTCGATAACAAAAATCCTGAGGCAACCGTAAATAATTCTTCAGATAATTCCAATATTAATCCTTTAGTTGGTACTCCAAATAATGAGACTAATTCTGAAAGTATTGAAGGTATCGATACAAATGGCAATGGCACAGTGACAATCGCTGAGGCGAAAGCAGCTGGATTCAAAATGCCAATACGATCTGACCATTGGTTATACAAATATATGAGAGATGGTGATAATGATGGTATGGTCGGTGAGTAGTTAATTTAATCGAAAAACGAACTAAAAAAGCCTTTTTAAAAGGCTTTTGTTTTCTATGGTGCCGACAAAAGGATTCAAAGACTAGCAATAACTTTACTCGCATTCGCAGATTTTTTACAATTAAATTTCGTAAAAAATGTATTAGTTACTAATATCATCAATTCAACTTTTTCGATAGTTATTTTTCATCTTGTCTGTCATACTAATTAATTTCGGTTTAATCTTTTCATTTCACTATAATTTAGTATTCTGGTTAGCATTATAAGTTCTATATGATGTAGTAACTGTTAACATTGCAATTTCTACGACAAAAGCATCACTGTCTAGATTCTTCTTATCACTGTTGTATTTTTCATGACTTATTTGTTCTTTTTCAGTGTCGAGATTATTTAGAATTATCCTTCTAATTATCTACTATAAGTGTATTGATAATCTCAAACCATTAACATATAATCAAATTAAGTAAGCGTTTACATACTTAAAAGGAGAAAACATAATAATGGATAAACTTACTGAATTCTTTGAATCGAAGTTGTTTCCTATAGCCTCCAAAGTATCCGCACAACGTCATCTGATAGCCATCCGTGATGGTTTGATTTTGACCATGCCTTTGATGATCGTTGGTTCGATTGTCATCATTTTCAGTACCGATTTCCCGATTCCGGGATGGGCTGAATTCATTACTGGAATCTTTCCTGCTTGGGATGATTTCATTTGGGGAATCGTATTCCAATCAACCATGAGCTTAGCAGCTCTCATCGCAGTTATTGGGATTGCCTATTCCTTAGCATTAGGATATAAGGAAGATGGTATTGTCGCAGCGGTCTTAGCCGTTTCAGCATTCTTCTTACTCCAAAATGGAGCTGATGGTGTTTGGCAATCTGGCGCGTTAGGCGCTGAAGGATTGTTCCTTGCCATTATCACTGCTTTGGTTGTTGCCGAAATTTACGTTAAAATCGTCAAGTCCGGTCTCGTTATTAAACTTCCTGACAGTGTTCCTGTCAATATCAGTCGTTCATTCATCGCTTTGGTTCCTGGAGCCGTAGTCATCGGTTTATTTGCATTGCTACACGTTCTCTTCGCCATGACATCTTATGGTACCGCAGGCAATTTCATAGTCACCATTTTACAGGCACCACTCGTAGCTGTTAGTGCCAGTTTCATCGGTTCAATGCTTACCAGTTTCTTCATTTCAATTTTCTGGTGTTTCGGTTTGCACGGTGACTTAATCGTCGGTTCCGTTGTCAACCCAATGCTTACCGCAGGATTACTACAAAACGTTGAAGCATGGCGTACCGGTGCACAAGTCGCGAACGTCGCTGTCGAAGGATTCCAATCCCTATTCTTGAATGTTGGCGGTACCGGTGGTACATTAGGTTTAGCTATTGTTTGCGCCTTCTTCTCGAAATCCAAGACTTTAAAATTAGTTGGAAGATTATCTTTAGGTCCTGGTGTCTTCAACATTAATGAACCTATCGTATTCGGTCTACCAATCGTCTTAAATCCAATTCTAATCATTCCTTACCTATTATCTCCACTTGTCGTCGCAACAATCACATACTTCGCAATGAGTTTAGGTCTTGTCAATAAGATTGTCGCCTCTGTTCCTTGGACCACACCTGTTTTCATCTCAGGATTCCTATCAACCGGTGGTGACTGGAGAGCTGTCGTATTACAAGTCATCAACATGGCCATCGTCGTCGTATTCTATTATCCGTTCATCTCTATGTGGGATCGTAAGCAATACGCATTGGAACAAAGTTCAAAATAGTTTCAATTCAAAGGGTTGCGTTAGCAGCCCTTTATTTTTCAATAGAAACTTTCTCTGTTGTATCATTCGATTTCATACTCAGCGAAGACCTTAAAGATATTAGACTCGTCTACGTTAAACAAGAATTAAACCAGGTCCCATGGAGACCCAATAAATACGGATGGTAACATGAAAAAAGTACTCATAATTAGTCGAAACAGCTTACAAACCCAACGTTTTATGAAACACGTACGTGATCACCAAGCCAAACAAGAACTCGCTTACGACGTCGAGTTAGCTTTGTATCCCGACCATATGATTATGGTTGACACCTATCAACCCGACTTCGTCCTCTTATCCACCGAAGTTATCGCATGGAAACCTGAGATAGAAAAAGAACTCGCATTAAAAGGAATTCCCAACGCTCTTGTCAAAGGTTCTCATTATGGTACAGCTCAAGTTCTACAGATATTTAAAGATAGCGTAAGCATCGAAAGCTAACTCATCAAATGACAAAAAAAACCAAGAAATCCTCCATCGAACAACGTTTGATGGACACAGTAAAAACCCAGATGGAATGGATCGAAGCCCCCGCCTGGAAACGCATTATTGCCTTCATTTTTGACATGTTCCTTATTCTACCTATAACCAATTATCTCATGCAATTTGGATCCTGGATTCCTGCAGTACTCACAGCCATCTACTTCATCGGTTGTGAACTCAGTCCATGGAAGGGAACTGTTGGCAAACGCATGATGTCGATGAAAGTCCTTGATGATAATCATGGGAAAGTCGACGTATTTCGCCTAATCATCCGCTACATAACGAAAATCATCTCATTGACCTTGCTTGGGATAGGATATTGGCCTCTGTTATTCGGATCAAAGAAGCGTCCCATCCCGGATAGGCTCACACATACGATGGTTATCGCATTGACGCCAATCAAACAAAAGATTTGATTAATTGTAAAATTACAATTTATTGAACGTGCCAGATTATACGCAAATAAAAGGCGCGTTTTTATTACACCAAAGAAATATTCGATGATCTAAGAATATATAAACAAAGCATATTTTCTTGAATTAACACTCTAACCTCATGGAATATAGTTTTCCTTAGGTCATGAAGTAATTATACAATTACCAATTTTATAGGACTTGATAACATCTTGTGGAACTACAATTTGAAACTTGAAACCAACTTATACCAACTTATAGGTTTTACTTTATTTGTAAGAGCTAAAACTTGATTAGATAACATTTAATAGATTAAAACCCCCATCCTAAAATTGAAATTCTAATGATTTGTTACATGGATAAACTGACCAATAAAAAAGCCTTTATTTATAAGGCCTAATTTACATATGGTGCCGACAACAAGATTCTATATATTTTTACACATTCACGTCATGGCACGTTATATCTATATATAATAAGGATAAAATGATTATTTTATAATCCGTAAAAACAGCACATTCACGTCATAGTACGTCATGTTCCGTATACCTAATCGTGCATAAATCGTGCAAATTGATATTAGTAAGTGTGCGAAACATCACTTTACGATTGTCATTGATGACACGATGTTTTATGCATATAATTGTGCCAGAAGATAAGCAGTACCCAGTACCCTAAGAATTGACTATCAAAAATGATATGATTTAAGTGGTAGATGTAAGTAATCTTCTAGGAGGTAGAAAACGAAAATATACTAGTTTGAATTAATGAATTTGATTGAAATCGAAAAGGAGGAGAAAGGATATTTTACTAGTGAATAAATTAAAATTAGCGGATGAATTGCTTAATATATTATTGAAGATTATTTTAATTGTTGAAGGTTTGTTTAGATTAATGAATATAATTAAATAAACACCTCTGTAAAGGTGTCTAACGAATAGCATATCCAAATTATCTAAACCAATTATATTCGACTTTATAATAAAATACAAATAAAAAAAGCCCTCGTAATTGAGGGCTTACTCTTCGATATCTGATTTAGTTTTCTTACTTCTATTCTTTTGAATCAGAACATAATCCTCAACATCTTTCATACGTTTGTCGAGTTGAACGTGTTCTTCACGATGATCCTTCTGAAATCGTTCATTTTCACTTCGAATAGATTTCAATGTTTCATCCATTGTTTTAAGAGTTGCTTTAAGTACACCTTGGTTTTCACCTTCTTGTAGTTTTTTAGAATCACGCTTAGCAAGCAACCCAGAAACAAGACTTATACCACCTATAATTGCTAAAATAAAACCCATTGTTAGCGTTGTGTTCCCATCCATCTTGGTCAATCCCCTTTCTATCCTGGTATTCTTAGTTTCTGGCCAACACGAATGAGATTCTTATTGGATCCGATGATGTCTTTATTAATCGAATAAAGCTTGTCTACAGTTGTTTTAAGCACCTTAGCAATCTTTGATAAGGTATCACCTTTCTTAACTGTATAGAAGCTAGAAATAGGCTTTGTAACCACTTTAATAGGTTCATCATCCACATAATCAATCAGATGATACATACCCCAATAGGACCAGTGACGATATGTTTCGTCTGT
>DASSDQ010000163.1:0-28566 GCA_035697025.1 Erysipelotrichaceae bacterium
AAGTTTGCTGGACTAAACCACTTCCATTGGCACCGTGTTTGGGATAAAGCTGGTAATGAAGTTACACATACAATTCTAGATGCACTATATCATCCAGAAGCTAAAACACTTGAAGGATTAGGTGTACGTAATATTAAGAACTTCAAGTTCAATTATGAACAAGTTAAAGATACAGGATTATTACCATGTCCATATCACCGTTACTATTATGTAAGTGATGATATGTTGGGTCATGAGCTAGAAGAATTTGCGAAGGGTGAAACTCGTGCGGAAGTAGTTAAACGTACTGAAGCAGAATTGTTTGAACTTTACAAAGATGTTAAATTAGATTACAAACCTGAACAATTAACTAAACGTGGTGGAACTCACTATTCTGATGCGGCATGTGAATTAATCGCTTCAATTTATAACAATAAGAAAACACGTATGGTTGTAAGTACACAAAACAATGGTGCAATTTCTGATTTACCATATGATTGTGTTGTGGAAGTATCTGCTGATATTACATCACATGGTGCTGAACCTGTTAACTGGGGATCATTCCCATCATCAACACGTGGTTTAGTTCAAAGTATGAAAGCAATGGAAGAAGTTGTGATTCAAGCGGCTGTTTCAGGTGATTATGGAAAAGCACTTCAAGCATTCACAATCAATCCATTAGTACCTTCAGGAACTAAAGCTAAAGAAATGTTAGATGTTATGTTAGTTGCGAATAAAGCATATTTACCTCAATTTAAAGCTGTTATTGCGGAATTAGAGGCAAAAGGCGTTACATACGAAAAGAAATAAGGCGAGAAATTGCCTTTTCTTTTTGATACAATGAAGGCATGATAATGGACAGATTAAAGAACACATCAAATTTAACCACTCAGGAAAAAGCGGTTGCGGATTATATCGAACGAAATCCACAAGCTGTTTTAAGTTTAAGTAGTCATGAACTAGCGCATGCGTCTTATGTGAGTCCTTCAACGATTGTAAGATTATGCCAAAAATTAGGTTTAAGTGGGTATACTGAGTTTAAATCTATTTATACAAGTGAATATGCGCATTATACAGAAACTAAAAAGTTAATCAAAGATGTACCTTTTAGTAAAGACTCGAAAATTGATGAAATCATACAAACCTTACCCCATATCTATCAAAGAGCAGTGAGTTATACGCAGAGTTTAATTGATCAAAAAACACTAAAAGAATGTGTGGAATTACTTCAAAAGAGTCAACACATTGGAATTTATGGTATGGGATTAAACTTTGATGTGGCAAAGATGTATCAATATAAATTACAATCAATCGGGTTAAATGCGATTGCATATGACTCGACGAATTGGAGTTGGTTGGAACGCATAAATTTTGAGAAGATACCAAGTTTTGCGATCTTAATAACACAGTCAGGTCGTAATCAATTCATATTAGATGCCAGTAAACAACTAAGACATTATGAAATACCGACACTTTTAATAAGCGGAGCGCAAGATAAATATTCAAGTCAGATTGCGAACTATACGCTATATGCGATGTCGGGAAATGGTGCACTAGAATTATCGAATACAAGCTTTACCATCTCAATGATTTACCTCTTAGATATTCTTACTGTATCAATGCATGTTCGATATTATGAAGATATCGAGAAAATATCAGAACAGATAAAAGGTAAACGAAACGATTGGTTAAAATCGAGATAAAAAAAACAGCTGATTATTCAGCTGTTTGTGTTTCTTCGGTAACGACTACTTCTAAGTTTTTCTTTGGTAAAGGTTCAATACTCTTAACACTTATTACTTTTGTATTACTTAAGAAATCATGAATACTACGACGTTCGCGTTGGATCATTGCGATTACGATAGATAAAGCAGAAATGGATAACCCAATATTATTTAACATAGTGGCAGTTGGATTCGTCATAAATGCCGCAAAAATTAATCCGTTTACAGTGTAATGTGATGTAGTTTCTGGTAATGTAGCTAAGTATCGTAAGATATAATCCTTTAATGAAGCTTTTTCACCATTACTCTTAACAATTTTAATCCCAATCAATTTCTTTCCTAATGTTTGACCTTCAAATAAGAAATAAGGCATGAATACATTGTAACTAAATATAATTAAATACGATAAGATGTACGTCGGAACTTGCCAAGTAGAAGGTAATGCATTTATATTAACTAAGTTTACATAACTGCCTCTATTTTGATACGCAAGTACATACATCAATAATACAACAAGAGCTAGAATAACGTTTTGAATGTTTAAATCAATGAAGTAAGCCCCAAAACGATTAAATCGTCCAGATGTATTACGCTTTAATTCTCTTTCTTCTAAACGTTCTAAATTAAATACTTTCTTCTCAATATCTTTAACACTAAATTTTTTCATAATTATTGCTTCACTAAGATAGTAACTGTATTCGCTACATAATCATGCAACATTTGATGACTAGGACGAATAACCATGATTACGATTGAGACTAAACCAACAAAGATATTCATATAGAGTAGAAAGATAATCTGTGGAAAGCCTAAGAAACCAATTGCGTTATATAGGCTAATAACCGCAAAATAATCAAATCCTTCTAAAATCATTGCGAATACACTACGAATAGATAAGCCTAATAACGTAACTTGAGTACCATTTGTATGGATTACTTTGATTCCCATAATACGTTTACCAAGTGTTTGTCCTGAGTTTTCACCCTTAAATACAAAGATTGGAACTAAAATACGATATGCAAGGACAAGTACGACGATCGCAAACAATGAAGGTATTGAACTTGCGGAAAGTTCCGTAATTCCTAACAATGCCATAATAATGCCTGTTGCGACAAATATGATAACTTGATCAATTAAATAAGCGATTAAACGCTTTGAATTCGGAGCTGTTAGGACCGTGTTAGACTTAACTACTTTTTTATTATTTTTTGACATGTGGTAATTTCCTCACATACGACATTATACTTAAAAATATAAGCGCTATCAAGAAGAATGTAAGTCCGTTAAATATGTTGTTTTTTTATATAACGTTTGCATGAATTTTATAAAAATAGATAAAATTGAGATATTAAAAGGATATTTAAACGAATAATGAATAAAATAGCGCTTACATAATATTGAATATTAAGAAGAATCAATCGTGTATTGTCTTATTAATGTGTGAAAGCGGTTATAAAGATTGACCAAGGGGGTGCGTTTTGGTATAGTTTACATAGCAAGATCGCAATCGGATTGGGAGGATTTAAAAATGCGTAAAATTATGTTATTCTGTGCTGCAGGTATGTCAACGAGTCTATTAGTAAGCAAAATGCAAAAAGAAGCTGAAGCTCGTGGTATCAATGATTTGAAGATTTGGGCTGTTTCTCAACAAGAATATGAACGTGAAATTCATGACGTTAATGTTTGTTTGTTAGGCCCACAAGTACGTTTCCGTTTAGCACAAGCTAAAGAACTTGGCGCTAAATTTGGAGTACCTGTTGATGTAATCAGCATGATGGATTACGGTTCATGTAATGGACCAAAAGTTTTAGACCAAGCATTAAATTTAATGGCTTCATCGGAAAGCAAATAACACGGGATTTCCGTGTTTTTTTGAGTTTAATTTCAGAAAGGAAATTTTATGAGCAAAAGTGGATTGAAGATTGTTACGATTGGTGGAGGTTCGTCATATACTCCAGAATTAGTAGAAGGCTTTATTAAGCGTTATGATCATTTACCAATAACTGAATTGTGGTTGGTTGATGTTGAGGCTGGTAAAGAGAAATTAGAAATCGTTGGTAACTTAGCAAAACGTATGGTTGAGAAAGCTGGTTTGCCAATCGAAGTACATTTGACACTTGATCGTAGAACAGCATTAAAAGATGCGGATTTCGTTACGACTCAATTACGTGTTGGTTTATTAGACGCACGTGTATTGGATGAAACAATTCCTGCTAAATATGGTATTTTAGGCCAAGAAACAAACGGTCCTGGTGGTTTATTCAAAGGTTTCAGAACAATTCCTGTAATCTTAGGAATCATCAAAGATATGGAAGAATTATGTCCAGATGCATGGTTGATTAACTTCACGAATCCAGCTGGTATGGTTACAGAAGCGGTATTCCGTCATACAACTTGGAAGAAATTTGTTGGTTTATGTAATGTGCCGATTGGTATGGTACGTGGAGCGGCTGATTTACTTGAAGTTGACATGAGTCGAGTTCGTATTGATTTTGCGGGCTTAAATCATATGGTGTATGGATTACGTACATACTTAGATGGTAAAGATGTATCTAAGTTAGTGATGGAAAAATACAAAGGTACTCGTTCTTCAATGAAGAATATTCATGAAACTCCTTGGGGTAATGAATTCTTAGAAGGTTTAGGTATCATGCCTTGTGGATATCACCGTTATTATTACCAATATCAAGCAATGGTTGATCACCAACAAGAAGATGTTAAAAAAGGTGAATCACGTGGACAAGTCGTTAAGAAAGTTGAAGCTGAACTCTTTGAATTATACAAAGATGTAAATCTAGCAGTTAAACCAAAACAACTTGAATTACGTGGTGGTGCTTATTATTCAGATGCAGCATGTAATCTAATTGCGTCGATGTACAATGATACAAAAGACATTCAACCAGTTAATACAATGAATATGGGTGCTATCGCATCATTACCAATGGATTGTGCAGTTGAAGTTAGTTGCGTTATTACTAAAGAAGGTCCTCGTCCATTAGCGATGGGTCGTTTACCAATTCAAGTAGAAGGTTTAGTTCAACAAATGAAATCCTTCGAACAAGTTGCGACAGATGCGGCTGTTTCAGGTAATTACAATACAGCACTAGTTGCGATGACCATTAATCCACTTGTTCGTGATGAAAATAAAGCGAAATTAATCTTGGATGAAATGTTAGAAGCACATAAAGCTTACTTACCACAATTCTTTAAATAAGCGATAAAAAAATAGATTAATCATGGACGGGTGGCGAAGTCATCCGTCCATAAATATGAATATATCATTTGTTAGGAGAATGAATGAGTCAAATAAAACATATTGTCCTATTTGATATGGATGATACATTATCGGATTTTAAAACTGGAATTATTCCAGAATCTGCGTATAAATCGATTGAGTTATTAAAAAAACGTGGTGATACTGTTGTTGGAATGGCGAGCGGTCGTGGACATTTCTTTTTCTATGAACAACGTAAAGATGTGAAAGTTGATGCGTTTGTATGTGTAAATGGACAATGTACAACTTTATACAATGAAATTGTTTACGAATCGTATGTTAGTGATCATGATTTAAATCGACTAATAGATGTTTTAAAGCCGATGCAGGGTGGTTTGTTTGCGGTTAATAGTTTCTATGGGATAAAACCAATTCTAACTGTAACGCATCCTGATATGGAATATTCGCATTCAGTTACACGATTAAAAGATTATGGATCAAACTATAGCGATGAGCATAAGAATCATTTATTACAAGCAGCTTTCCTACCTGAATTTGATGACTATTTCGAAAAAGAATTTCCGAATTTAAGTTTCCATCGCTATTTTGATTATATGGTCGATATATATCCAAAAAATACATCAAAGTTGACTGGAATTAAAGCAATTGCGAATCATTTTGGATTAACCCTAGATGATGTGATTACATTTGGAGATGGAATGAATGATCTTGAAATGGTTCAAGGTGTTAAGATGGGAATTGCGATGGGAAATGCAAATCCTAAAGTAAAAGAAGTTGCGGCTATGGTAACTGATTCTGTAAATGAGAATGGCATATACAATGCCCTAATAAAATTAGGGTTGATAAAGGAGGAAGAATGAAATTAATCGTAAACTCAGATGATTTTGGTTTAACACCAGGGGTAAACCTTGGAATTATTGATGCTTTAAAACGTGGTATATTACGTTCGACTACCGCAATGATGAATATGCCTGCGATAGAAATGGCGGCAGATTTAACTAAAGAAAATCCAGAATTAGGTGTAGGGATTCATTTAGTTTTAACAGCTGGTAAACCAATTCTAACTACGCATAAAACAATTGTGGATGCGAATGGGAATTTCTTAAAGAATGCAGTACTTGTAAGTAAGGTTGATGTAGATGTGGAAGAAGTGTATGCAGAATATGTCGCACAAATGGAAAAGTACATTAAAGTATTTGGACATAAACCTACCCATATCGATGGCCATCATCATACGCATCAATTACCACAAACAGTTGAAGCTACACGTCGTTTAGCTGAAACGTATGGCATTAAATATGTACGTCAAGTACAAGAATCTGTTGCGTTTATTGCGGATTTCTATGGACCTCTAACTGACTATAAACAATTTGAAACAACGCTTAATCGTCATTTAAATAAGGAATATGTTGAATTAATGTGTCATGTCGCATTTATTGATGTTGATTTGATTCAATGCTCGACTTATAATTTTGATAGAGTAAGAGAACTTGAAACACTAATTAGTGAAGATGCTAAAAACTTTATTAAGCAACATAACATTGAACTAACGAATTTCGCATCTTACTAAACTAAACGGAGAAACACATGAAAAAAGTAATTTTAATTAGTCGTAAGTCTAATCAAACGGATAGTTTTATGACTGCAGTCAATCTAGCATCAGAAAAAGGTGATTTTGATTTTGAAGTTAAATTGGCAATTCACCCAAACCACAAAGCATTAATTGAGGAGTTCCAACCTGAATTTGCGATTATTTCACCTGAAATGATTGTATGGCAGGCTGAAGTTGAGAAATATCTTAAAGAATTAAACATACCTTACATCACTGCAAAGGGTAGTCATTACGGCACACGTCAAGTCGCTAAAATCTTTGAATTAGTAAAATAGTTAATTATGTGATAATGTTTTGTATTGACAAGGGTAAAACCTTGTTTTTTTATACATTTTGTGAAGAAACCGCTATCATTTGTGTTGTAAGCGAATACAATTTCACATAATTTACCACATTTTACGCTTGATTTATCTTTGACCTATGCTAGAATAAACCTAGAGGCAAACGCCTTAGAGAAGATTTCACACTGGGCAAGTGAGATTATACTTCTCTCCATATCAATCCGAAAGGGGAAAACACACACTATGGATGGATTTACACGCTTTTTAGAAGAAAAATTCTTACCAGTCGCAGCGACTATCTCCCAAAACCGCTATTTAATGGCATTACGTGATGGTCTAGTACTATCATTACCATTAATGATCGTTGGTTCAATGGTTATCGTTGTTGCTGAATTACCTGTTGATGCTTATCAAAGTTTAATGGTTAGTGTATTTGGTGAAGGCTGGAATTGGTGGAACTGGGGAGTTATCTTCGCTTCTACTATGGGTCTTGTTGCATTCGTCGCAGTTATCGGGGTTTCATATGCTTTAGCTAAATCATATGGCAAAGAACCACTACCTGCAGCAGCATTAGCATTCTCTGGTTACTTCATTTTATTACGCCAAATGGAAACTGGTGGCTTCGCTACTAATTACTTTGGTTCACAAGGTTTATTCGCAGCAATGTTAGTTGCTATCGTTACTACAGAAATTTATAACTTTGTAATTAATAAAAAATGGGTTATCACTCTTCCTGAACAAGTGCCACCTGCAATCTCACGTTCATTCGTTGCATTAACACCAGCTGCTATTTCTACAGTTTTATGGGTAGTTGTACGCTATGTATTTATGCAAACTTCATACGGTGATTTCAGTACATTTATTCTTCAAGTTCTACAAGTACCTCTAACTATTTTCGGAACAGGTATTGCTGGTACAACATTAGCAATATTCTTCAACTCTGCATTCTGGTTCGTTGGTATTCACGGTGCTGCTATCGTTGGTTCAGTATTTGATCCAATTTGGCAAGCTGCTCGTTTCGCTAACTTAGAAGCTTCACAAGCTGGTCAAGCATTACCTTACATCGTTACTGCTGAGTTTATTTCTAACTTAGTATACATCGGTGGTTCAGGTGCTACTTTATCACTTGCATTCATCATGGCTTTCTTAGCAAAATCAAAACAAATCCAATATATTGGTCGTTTATCCTTAGCTCCTGGACTATTCAATATCAATGAAACAGTAACATTTGGTTTACCAATCATTATGAACCCATTGATGTTAGTTCCATTCTTCGTTGCTCCATTATCCATTACGTTGATTTCATACTTTGCAATCGCTACTGGATTAGTTGGACGTCTTCCTGGTTTAACAGCTCCTTGGACAATGCCAGTTATCCTATCCGGTTTCTATATCGGTGGTGGTGACGTTCGTGTTGTATTACTTCAAGTTGTTAACTTCGTTGTTACAGGTATTATCTACTACCCATTCATCGCTGCTTGGGATAAGAAGAAATACGCTGAAGAACAAGGCGAATAATACACAATCAAATCATTGCCCAACTAGAGTCGAGAAATCGACTCTTTTTAATAGTTAATAGCAAAATGTAAATAAAAATAATATTTACAGAAAATAATTATTTACATTTACATTGATTTGGTATATTCTAATAAAAAGCAAAGAAAAGGATATGTAGTATTAAGTCATCCGTAAAGCGAGTTGGGACTGGTGCAAGGCCAACCGGAATCTTAATATCTGTAACCCCTTAGAGCTGTAGTCCGAATTAAGTAGGATGTGCCGGTTTTCTCCGTTATAAGAATAGGGTTTAATTGAACCTGATAAAGTGACCAATTTTGGTAATAAGGGTGGTACCGCGGAGCAACACAGTCTTCGTCCCTAGTGGACAGGACTGTTTTTTATTGGAGGAAAAGCTCATGTGCGGATTAATATTTTGTGAAGGTGAATTAGAAGAGTCGAAGTTTTTGTCAGCGTTTAATACGATTGCACATCGTGGTCCAGATCAAGCGATTATCCATAAGGATAAACACGGTATTTTTGGATTTCATCGTTTAGCGATTATGGATATTAGTGAAAAGGGTATGCAACCATTTATAACGGATCGATTAATCGTAATGTGTAATGGTGAAATTTATAATGAGTTATATTTAAAGGAAGTTTTTAGTGAATATCGATACACTTCACATTCTGATTGTGAAGTACTATTACCATTATATTTAGAATATGGAAAGAAAATGGGCCCTTACTTAGATGCAGAATGTGCGTTTGTAATCTATGATAAAGAATTAGATATCGTTGTTGCAGGGCGTGATCCAATCGGAATTAGACCGTTATTTTATGGGTATTTAAAAGATACAGGTAAAATCGCGTTTGCGTCTGAAGCTAAAGCATTAATCAGTATTTGTGATGGAATCAAACCTTTCCCAATCGGTACGATTTATTATGATGGAGAGTGGATTCGATACACTGATATTAAAGAAGTAACGTATCAAATCAAAGATGAAGTATTAGCTTTATCTAAAATTAAACATAAATTAATGGATGCGGTTAAGAAGAGAATGATGTCTGATGTTCCTATTGGGTATTTATTAAGTGGTGGATTAGATTCGTCCCTTGTATCTGCAATCGCGGCACGTTATACTAAACAACCGATTGTGACATTTGCGATTGGGATGGAAAATGATGCGATTGATTTAAAATACGCTAAAATTGTGGCTGATTATATTGGAAGTAAACACTATGAAGTCACAATGTCGTTTAAGGATGTATTAGAAGCTCTTCCTTACGTAATTTATCATTTAGAGACCTATGATATCACTACGATTCGTGCTTCCTTAGGGATGTATTTATTATCTCGTTATATCAAAGAGAATACAGATATTAAAGTTATATTAACAGGTGAAATCAGTGATGAGTTATTTGGATATAAATACACAGACTTTGCGCCAAGTGCTGAAGCATTCCAAAAAGAAAGTGAAAAACGTTTAGAAGAACTCTATGAATATGATGTCTTACGTGCGGATCGTTGTATTGCGGCGTGGTCACTTGAAGCACGTGTGCCTTTTGGAGACTTAGCATTCGTAAAAGAAGTCATGTCAATTGAACCTGAACTAAAGTTAAATAAGAGTGGAAAAGGTAAATATCTTTTACGTAAAGCGTTTGAGAAAGATGATCTCATTCCAGAATCCATTTTATGGCGAGAAAAAGCTGCGTTCTCAGATGCGGTGGGTCATTCTATGGTGGATCAATTGAAGTTAAAAGCTGAAGAGTTATATAGTGAAGATGATGTAAAGAATGCATATCTTAAATACCCACATAACACGCCTTTCACAAAAGAAGCGCTGTGGTATCGTGATTTGTTTGAATCGCACTATCCAGCGATGAGTCATTTAATCACTGATTTCTGGATGCCAAATAAAGAATGGGTTGGAAGTGACGTTAAAGATCCTTCTGCTCGTGCATTAAGCAATTATGGGGATTCTGGTAAGTAGTCTATTAAGTGATGTCAAACTTTGTTATAATTAAGACACGTGATAACCATGTTCTTTAAGAAAAGTCCAAACCTAGATGATGGTGAAATTCATTTAAAATATGTTAGTAAATATAAGGATAATGACCCAGAAGGTTGGGGATTATCCTATGTTTATGATGTCATAGTTAATGAATCGAATCGAATTGTAGGAAGATGTGATTTAAGACTTGGGAATTCTATTACACTGGATCTAGCAGGACATATTGGGTATACCATTTATGTTCCATATCGAGGTCATCATTATGCGGCTAAAGCATGTCGTTTGATGTTTAAACAAGCTGAATTCTTTAAATTAAAAGAACTTATCATTACCTGTAATACAGATAATATGGCTTCTTATCGAACGTGTGAATTAGCTGGTTGTGAGTTTATTAAGACTGTAGTTGTACCTAGAAATCATGTGCTTTATGCCCAAGGTGATCGTGAGAAAGCGATATTTGTTAAGCATTTGTAAACAACCTTGTTCATAGAGATAGAGTTTGGCATAATAAAATGGAAAGAAGGATTTTATGATTAAGTTATTTGTAAGTGATATGGATGGGACGCTGTTATACAATGAATCGGATAATCATTCAAGAGATATTACATTAGAGAATCATGAGGCAGTTATAAAGCTTCATGAATCAGGTGTTCGATTTATGATGGCGAGTGGAAGAGATCATTTTTATCGATTAATCTTAGAAAAAGAATTTGGATTTCAAGTGGATGCGATTGGAATGAATGGCTGTAATGTTGTATTAGATGATGAACTATTATGTGATCATGGATTAACCCATCAAGATACTAAGGATGTGTTAGAAACGCTAAAGAATGTGCCTGTAGATGTTAATTTTCTAGGTATAAACTCTAATGGTGATCATGTTTTCCAATATGTTGATCGCGAACCATACGCTCGCTTCTATGAATTACATAAACAAGGTGTTTTCAAATATATGAGTAAAGAGCCATTATCAGAATGGATTAAAGATGAATCGAAACCACCGTTTAATAAATTAGTTGGATTAGTTAAATCAGTTAAAGAGCGTGATATTCTACTGGATTTCTTTGAAAAAGAATATGGTGATCGCTTTGATGTTATCTATTCAGGTGCAGAGAATGTTGAATTAATGCCTAAAGGCATATCAAAAGGGAATGCACTCTTAGAGTTAATGGAACTAAAGGGGTATAAACCAACAGAAGTCGCTGTAATTGGAGATTCTATGAATGATATTACGATGTTACAAGTATCGCCATATAGTTTCGCAATGAGTCATTCTGATGATATCATTAAAGAAAGTAGTCATTATATTGTTAAGAGCGTTGCGGAAGCCATTGAAATGGTATTGAAAATAAATAAGGAAAGTGAATAATGGACTATAACTATCATACCCACACTGAACGTTGTGGACATGCGAATGGTGAAGATGAACAATATGTACTTGCGGCTATTGAGGCTGGGTTTAAAGTGCTCGGTTTTAGTGACCATATTCCATTCAAATCAGTTATTCATACAAGTGAACGGATGAATTATGATCAAATCGATGATTATATAACTAGTATTGAACATTTGAAAGTTAAATATAAAGATAAAATCGAAATTAAGCTTGGGTTTGAACTAGAATATTTCCCAGAATATAATGAGTACTATAAAGAGATATTAGCTCGATGTGATTACTTAATTTGTGGACAACACAATAAGATATTAGATCATTATTCATACGATCAGTTCGCGAATGATGAAGATGTAATTGTATACGCAAATCAAGTTAAAGCCGCAATGGAAAGTGGCTTAGTTTCGTTTATTGCGCATCCTGATTATTTTATGTTGGGTCGTAGAACTTGGACACCAGCATGTGATGAAGCTGCTCGTATTATTGCACAAGCTGCTGAAAAGAATAAAGTAGCGCTAGAAATTAATCTTAATGGCGTACGTTATGGTAAATATAATTATCATAATAACCATGTATATCCATATCCTTTTAGATCTTTTTGGGAAATTGTATCGAATTATGATGTTGAATGTCTCTACAGCTTTGATGCTCATAAACCATTTACATTACTTGAAAAGGAAAGGATTGGTTTGGTAGAAGAAATTCTTAAGGGGTTACCTCTTTCTATCAATCATAATTATCGAATCTAAATGATGAAACGACTGATAAATTTTTTGGTAAAGAAACCGATTAGCGTAAGTGTTCTAATTCTTTTACAATTAGGTATTATTTATACGCTTATTTATCAATTAAGTGTTCAGTTAACAGAGTTCTATTTTATACTACAAGGTCTTAATTTTTTTATTGTAATCTATATTATTAATAAAAACGATAATCCATCTTATAAGATGACGTGGATTATCTTTATTTTAGGTGTACCACTGGTTGGTGGTATAACTTATCTTATGTTTGGTGGACGTAAAGTCCCGAAAGATATAAGAACGGGAATTAAACAGTTGAATAATGGACAAGCTATATTGATTCAAGATAAAGCTGTTGTTGATTCTATTGGTGAGAAAGAGTATTTACGACAAGTCCGTTATTTATATGATAATACTGGATTTCCTGTTTATAAGAATACAAAAATAACATATCTATCGAGTGGAGAGGAAAAGTTTGAGGCATTAGTTAATGCATTAAATTCTGCGGAGAAGTTTATTCTTTTGGAATACTTCATTATTAAAGAAGGATATGTTTGGGAAACAATTAAACAAATCTTGTGTGAAAAAGTAAAACAAGGTGTTGATGTTAAATTAATCTATGATGACGCGGGTAGTAAGTCGCTACCCTACGAATTTGTGGAAGAGTGTAGAGCGTGTGGAATTAAGTGCTTTGCGTTTAATCCATTAAGACCAATTTTAGCAATCTATATGAATAATCGTGATCATCGTAAGATTGCGGTTGTGGATGGAAGAATTGGATTTATCGGTGGTATGAATCTTGCGGATGAGTACATTAATCGTATCAGTCCATTTGGTCATTGGAAGGATGTCGCGATTCAATTTGAAGGTGAAGCTGTTTATAGCTTGAGTTTAATGTTCCTTCAATTTTATGAACATGTGTCGAAAGAAACGTCAGATTATTCTTGGTATTATGGTATACCTGATAAATTTGATCAAGTTGGATTTGTTCAAACATTTTCAGATAGTCCAACCGATGAAGAACCAGTAAGTCAATTTACCCATCTAAATCTAATTAATAGTGCATCAAAATATATTTTTATCATGACACCTTATTTGGTTATTGGTTATGAAATGATTATCGCATTGATTAATGCGGCTAAAAGTGGTGTTGATGTTCGAATTATGGTTCCACATATTCCAGATAAGAAGTATGTTTTTGCGGTAACACGCAGTAATTATGAATATTTAACACAGAATGGCGTCCGCATTTATGAATATTTACCTGGTTTCTTGCATGCTAAAGTTATGGTAGCGGATGATCGTGTGGCGATTATTGGGACGACGAATTTAGACTTTAGAAGTTATTTCTTACATTTTGAATGTGGTGCTTTAATTATCGATGATCCAAGTATCGTAGATATTGTACAAGATTGTAAAGATACACTTTCGAAGTGTATTGAGATTACATATGAAGAAGCGAAGAATGTGAATATTGTGGTAAAATTATGGCGTGCTATTTTGAATATGTTTAGTACTTTATTATAGGAGAACAGGAATGAAAACAGCGATTGTACTTGAAGGTGGCGGTCTTAGAGGGGCTTATACTGCCGGTGTTTGTGCATGGTTTATTGAAAATAATATCGAGTTTGATATTCATATAGGAATATCATCTGGCGCAATGCATGCATGTAGTTTAGCGATGAAGGATGTGAAGTTATTACATGATTCATCCGTAGATTTTGCGGTACATCCAAATAATGTTGGGTTGAGAGCTCTATTAAGAGAAGGAACACCTGTTGGATATAACTATATGTTTGATACAATTCTTACAAAACAATTAAATTTAACAGCGGAACGTTTAAGAAAAATCGATTCCTTAGTTGAATTCGGAATTTATAAACTTGCTCAACAAAAAACTGTTTGGTATAACCAAAATGATCTAGATGATAAAATCAAACTCTTACAAGCTGCTTGTACATTACCAATTGCGGGAAGAAATGTAAAAGTAAATGGTGAATGGTTTATGGATGGTGGAGTCACTACAATGATTCCAGTTGAAAGAGCATTACATCATAATGTGGATAAATTCATCGTCGTGACGACAAAACCAAGTAATTTTGTTCGAAAAGATAATGGACCAGTTACACAATTCTTCTTAGATTTATTCTATTTCAAATATAAAACGTTATTAAGTGATTTCAGAAAACGTAAAGACGTATATAATCGTGAAATGGATTTAGTTCGAAAACTTGAAAAAGAGGGGAAGATTATTCATCTTCAACCAAGTAAAGATTTTGGGGCAAAACGATTTAGCGCAACACTTGAACAAGTACAAGGAATGTATGATTTAGGTAGAAGTGATTGTGAAGCTAAGAAAGAAATAATATTTAAATTTCTAGAACAAAAGGCACAGTAGATGTGCCTTTCTTGTGAAATAATGCACAAATAGAATATATTTTCGAGATTTAAAATGGGGTAGATTTCACAAGATAATAAAAGTAAAAAATGAAATCGCTTACTTGTGAAATGTTTAACAAAACGACTTGACACTGCATTTGACTAGTAATATCGTTAACTTGTGAAAAATAACACAAGGAGATTTCGATGAAAAAACAATCTGTTTTAGAAGAGATATTGCAAGTTGAAAACGCAGTAAATGAAGTTGATATGTTAGTGCATAAAGGTGTTATAGCATTAGAAGGTTTCTTAAAACTAAATCAAGAAGAAGTTAATTATATTGTCGCTAAAGCGTCTGTAGCGGCTTTGGATAAGCATGGTGATCTAGCTTTATTAGCAGTTAAAGAAACACAACGAGGTGTATTTGAAGATAAAGCGACTAAGAACTTATTTGCATGTGAATATGTCATTAATCATATGCGTCATTTAAAAACAGTAGGAATAATAAGTGAAGATGATGTGACAGGAATTACTGAAATTGCGGAACCTGTTGGTGTTGTGGCTGGGATTACACCAGTGACGAATCCAACGTCTACTGTTATCTTTAAATGTTTAATCGCGTTAAAGACACGTAATCCAATCATATTCTCATTCCATCCAAGTGCACAAAATTGTTCATCTGAAGCAGCGCGTATTGTACGTGAAGCAGCAGTAAAAGCTGGAGCACCTGAAAACTGTATCCAATGGATTGATCAACCATCTAAAGAAGCGACTGCAGATTTAATGAACCATCCTGATGTGGCGACAATCTTAGCGACAGGCGGAAATGCGATGGTTAAAGCAGCGTATTCATGTGGTAAACCTGCATTAGGTGTTGGGGCAGGGAATGTGCCTGCATATATGGAAAAATCATGTAATGTTCGTCAAGCTGTGAATGATATTGTCATGTCAAAAGCATTCGATAATGGAATGATTTGTGCATCTGAACAATGTGTCATTATGGATAAAGAGATTGAGAAACAATCCGTTGAATTATTCAAGAAATATGGTGTTTACTTTGTATCAAACGAAGAGAAGGCAAAACTTGAACAGTTTATGTTTAATACAACCTCAACGTCTGGTGCATGTAATCCAGATGCGAATTTAAACCCAGCTGTTGTTGGTCGTGATGCGAAGTGGATTGCGGAACAAGCTGGATTCAAAGTTCCAGATAATACAATCTTATTAGGTGTTTATGTTAAAGAAATTGGTCCTAAAGAACCAATGACAAAAGAGAAGTTAAGTACTGTACTTGCGTTTATTACAAGTAAATCGACTCAAGAAGGCTTAAATTACGCAAAACAAATGGTTGATTTCAATGGTTTAGGTCACTCAGCCGCAATCCATACTGAATCAAAAGAAATAGCGGATGAATTTGCACTAATTGTTAAAGCAATCCGTGTTATCTGGAATTCACCAGCAACTTTCGGTGGTATTGGTAATGTGTATAATGCGTTTATTCCGTCATTAACTTTGGGTTGTGGATCATATGGTAATAACTCTGTATCAAATAATGTTTCAGCTGTGAATCTATTAAACATCAAGCGCTTAGGACGCAGAAATAACAATATGCAATGGTTTAAAATCCCATCAAAGATTTACTTTGAACGCAACTCTATCCAATACTTACAACAAATGAAAGATGTGGAACGTGTATTTATTGTCACAGACCGACAAATGGTTGATTTAGGGTATGTATCTAAGATTACTGAACAATTAAACTTAAGACGTAATCAAGTTCAAATTCAATTATTCTGTGATGTTGAACCGGATCCATCAATGGATACAGTACGTAAAGGTTACGAGTTGATGAAAGCATTTAGACCAGACACGATTGTCGCATTAGGTGGAGGTTCTCCAATGGATGCGGCTAAGGGTATGTGGTTGTTCTATGAAAACCCAACTGTTGATTTCGATGATCTTAAACAAAAATTCATGGATATCCGTAAACGTGCTTTCCGTTACCCTGAAATGGGCAAGAAGACACAATTAGTTTGTATCCCTACGACATCAGGTACTGGTAGTGAAGTAACACCATTTGCGGTTTTAACGGATAAACGTGTTAATAAGAAATATCCATTAGCGGATTACTCCTTGACTCCTACTGTTGCGATTATCGATTCAACGTTAACAATGAATCTTCCAGCAAGCGTTACCGCTGATACTGGATTAGATGTATTAACGCATGCGACTGAAGCATTTGTCTCAATCTTAGCAAGTGATTTCACGGATGGTCTATGTCTTCAAGCAATTAAAATGGTATTCCAATATTTACCAAGAGCGGTTAAGAATGGTAAGAATGATCCAGAAGCACGTGAGAAAATACATAATGCGTCAACGCTTGCAGGTATGGCGTTTGCGAATAGTTTCTTAGGGATTAATCACTCATTAGCGCATAAAGTTGGGGCACAATGGCATATTCCTCATGGACGTGCTAACGCTATCTTAATGCCTCATGTAATTCGTTATAATGGTACATTCCCATCGAAACCTTCCACATGGCCTAAATATAATTACTATAAAGCCGATGAAAAATACGCTGAATTAGCTCGTTTACTTGGTTTACCAGCTGAAACACTTGAACAAGGAGTTGAAAGCTATGCACAAGCTTGTCACAATCTAGCAGTAGAATGTGGAATTAAGATGAGTTTTGCGGATCAAGGTATTAGTGAAGAAACATTTAATCAAGATATGGAAATGATTTCTTACTTAGCGTTTGAGGATCAATGTACTCCATGTAATCCTAAACTAGCTTTAGTTAAGGATATGCAAGAAATCTTAAAGAAAGCATACAAAACCGTATAATTAAATAAAAGAGTTCAATCAATGAACTCTTTTTTATTGGAATAAACTCCATGGGTATGTCTTAGGTAATGGGGATTCAAAACTCAATATTTCTTGAGTTGTAGGATGTGGGAAACTCAATTCAGTTGCCCATAGAGCGATTTGTTGACCAGGATGAGCCACTTTGTTATAACGTTGATCTCCAAACAGTGGACAATTACGTGATGCGAACTGAACACGAATTTGATGTGACCTTCCTGTTTTTAAATCAATTTGTATAAAGGTTAAATCATCTTTACGACTCAAGTACTTAAAGCTTAACTCCGCATACTTCCCATGTCGCTCATCGGTTGTACGACTCATATTTGTGCGTTCATCTTTGATAAGATAATCTTTTAATGTGGATTCATTCGGTAATTTACCGCATACTACTGCACAATACTTCTTATTAAGTTTATTTGTACGTACCGACTCAGATAAGCGTGAGGCAGCTTTGCTTGTTTTTGCGAGTACTACTACGCCACCAACTGGACGATCCAAACGATGAACGAGTCCGCAATACACATTTCCAGGTTTATTGTATTTCTTCTTTAAATACTCTTTTGCCAAACGAATCACATCCATATCAGTGGATGAATCTTTTTGCATCGGCACATTAATCGGTTTTTCGATTACTAAAATATGGTTATCTTCAAATATTACTTTCATTTAAAACTCACACGTCCGTATATACCACAAGGTAATACGAGTTTCCGATCTGTTATGGGTAATCCAATCTCTCCAGTTACTATTTTGCCTTTTCTAAAGGTTTGACGTAAATGATCTGTTAACTCATTTGATGAGAATCCAGCGGTATAAGTATTCACTAAGAAAAACAAAGGTTTATCATCAAGGATTGTTTTACATGCGTCTAATAGTTGATCTAATTTATCTTCTAATCGCCACATTTCACCTTTAGGTCCTCTTCCATAACTTGGAGGATCCATAATGATGCCATGATAGGTTCTTCCGCGACGTTTTTCGCGTTCTACAAATTTTAGTACATCATCCACAATATAGCGAATGGTTTTATCTTCGAGTCCACATAATAGTTGATTTTCTTTTGCCCATTGAATCATTCCTTTAGACGCATCGACGTGCACTACTTCGACTGCGCCTGCTTTACTGCAGGCCATTGTCGCAGCGCCAGTATATGCGAATAAATTTAGTATTCTTATTTCACGAGTTTCATTTTCGATTAATTCACGCATCCAATCCCAGTTCGTAGCTTGTTCAGGAAATAAACCCGTATGTTTATAACTTGTTGGAGAAACTTTGAAGGTTAAGTCACGATATTGAAGATTCCATGTTTCAGGCAACTTACGTTTCATAATCCATTCACCCGAATTTTTAGAAGTTCGATTGTACTGAGCATGAACTTGTTTCCAACGAGTCTCATTGATATCTTTTGGCCAATTTGCTTGTATTTCTGGTCGACTTAATAAAACGTTTTTCCAACGTTCTAATTTTAATCCATCTCCTGCATCAATACATTCGTAATCGATCCAATTTTTAGCGAGTTCTTGTGTCATTAATTCCACTTCTTTCAAGATGTTTTTACTGTAAAACAAATATGCCATATTCAATGTTTATTGTCAAAAAAAGATTCTTACTTGAGTAAACAGAGTATCATTCTATCAAAATATTGAACAATTAGCGAATATCATGTTTATTCACTAAAAATCCTTTAAATTTCAATAAAAAAACACCATAATGGTGTTAATAAGCATGGCTGGGGTAAAAGGATTCGAACCTTTGGAATGTCAGAGTCAGAGTCTGATGCCTTACCGCTTGGCGATACCCCAAAATATTTGGAAACTTCCAATACTTATTATATAATAAAGAACGCACAGGAGTGAATGAATATGAAAAAAGTTAGAACACGATTTGCCCCAAGTCCAACCGGATACATGCATATAGGTAATTTAAGAACAGCACTATATGAATATTTGGTCGCAAAAAAGGATGGCGGGGACTTTGTATTAAGAATTGAAGACACAGATCAAAATCGTTTGGTAGAAGGTTCTGTAGATATTATCTACAATACACTCAATGAAGTTGGTCTACATTATGATGAAGGTCCTGATCGTCCAGGTAATTTTGGGCCGTATGTTCAATCTGAACGTTTACCAATGTATAAAAAATATGCGGATGAATTAGTTGAAAAAGGTGGAGCACATGTTTGTTTTTGCGATGAAACAATTATCCAAGCACAAAGAGATGCGGCTGAAAAAGCGGGTGTTCCATTTAAGTTCCAAGACCCTTGTCATCATTTAATAAAAGAAGAAATTGAAACACGCAAAGCGAATGAAGCATTTGTAATTCGTCAAACAATCTTACCAGGCGCTTCAACAATCTTTCATGATGAAGTCTATGGTGATATTGAAGTTGATCGTGAGATCTTAGATGAACAAGTATTGTTGAAGAGTGATGGATTTCCAACGTATAACTTTGCGAATGTCGTCGATGATCATCAAATGGAAATTAGTCATGTTGTACGTGGTAATGAATATTTATCCTCTACACCTAAATATAATTTAATCTATGATAGTTTCGGATGGGAAAAACCGACTTATATCCATTTACCTCCCGTTATGAAAGATGAACAACATAAGCTATCAAAACGTAATGGGGATGCGTCTTTCCAAGATTTAGTTTCAAAAGGATATTTAGCACCAGCAATTCTTAACTATATTGCGTTATTGGGATGGAGTCCTGAAACTAATCAAGAAATCTATACATTAGAAGAATTGATTAAAGTATTTAGTGTGAAACGTATCAGTAAATCACCAGCGATCTTTGACATTGAAAAATTGAAATGGATGAATGGTATGTATTTACGTGCGATGTCCTTAGAAAAATTCCATGACATTTGTTTACCATTCTATAAAGATTCGATTAAACGTATCTGTGATTTAAAAGAAGTGAGTAAAATACTCCAACAACGTCTTTCAGTTTTAACTGAAATTCCTGAAATGGTTGATTTCATTGATACATTAGCGGATTATGATGTGCAAATGTATTATCATCCTAAGATGAAGACAGATAATGCGATTTGTATCTTAGCGCTTGAAGAATCATTGAAAGTATATGAAACGATTGAGAACTGGGATAGTGTGGATGAACTTCACCAAAAATTATCTGAATCACCTACGCGTTTAGGCATTAAGAATGGACAATTCTATTGGCCAATTCGTACAGCTGTAACAGGTAAACAATTTACACCTGGTGGCGCTTTAGAAATACCTTATATCTTAGGTAAAGAAGAAACCATTCGTCGTACGTTAATCGGTTTAGACAAATTAAGACAATCTGTACAATAAAGCTCTCTGAGCTTTATTTTTTTCGTGTGCTTATATATATAGGATGTGCATTTTGGTATAATAGACAAAGAGGAATCCCATGTCATTTTTAACAAATTTAAACGAAAATCAAAGTAAAGCGGTTATGAGTAATAGTCCGTATTTACGTATTATTGCAGGAGCGGGAAGTGGTAAAACCCGTGTTTTAATCTCACGTATTGCCCATCTTATCCATGATTTAGGCATACACCCAGGTAGTATCCTGGCGATAACGTTTACCAATAAAGCAGCGAATGAAATGAAAGAACGTTTAGATCGTATGTTAAGTGCGTATGCGGCAGGGGTTCATATTAGTACCATCCATTCACTCTGTGTCATGATTCTACGTCATGATTGTACAAGTATGGATCTACCACGTAATTTTACAGTACTCGATTCTGATGATCAGAAGAGCATAATCAAAGAAGCGTATCGTGAAATTGGTTTAGATAAACAGAAATATAGTATTCCTTCGATGTTAGATTACATTGGAGCGAATAAAGGTGCAGAGGTTACAGTAGATCATGCGTTTACTTTAGCAGGTGCACATTATGGTGAACAAGAAAAGGCGAAAGTCTATCAATACTATGTTGAGAGACAAAAAGCGTTATTTGCGTTAGATTTCGATGATTTATTGCTTGTGACAGTTAAAATGTTTGGAATGTTTCCGGATATCCTTGCGAAGTGGCAAAGACGTTTTAATTTCATTCATGTGGATGAGTTTCAAGATATCGACCGTGTTCAGTATAAGTTGATTAAACAATTAGCGGGTAGAGAAAACCAAGTATATGTCGTGGGTGATCCGGACCAAACCATCTATACATGGCGTGGAGCGGATGTGAATATTATCATGGAGTTTGAGAAAGACTTTAAACCAAGTGAGACGATTATTTTAAATCAGAATTATCGTTCTACGCAACATATCCTTAATGGGGCGAACTCATTAATTAAGAATAATCAATATCGTGTCGATAAGGATTTGTTTACAGAGTTAAAGAGTGATGAAAAAGTTACTCATTGTGCATTTATTAGTGAAGATCATGAAGCGAATTGGATAGCGGATAAGTTAAAGGAAATGAATGAAAAGGGTAAGCTATATAAAGATATGGCGATTCTTTATCGTTCAAACTATTTATCACGTTCACTGGAAAAAGCGTTCTTAGATCATCATATTCCATATGTTATATATGGTGGAACACGATTCTATGACCGTGCAGAAATCAAGGATATGTTAAGTTATTTACGTATGTTAACACATGGTGATGATTTAGCGTTTATGCGTGTTATTAATACCCCTAAACGTGGTTTAGGGACAAAGACGTTAGATAAATTGCGTGATGATGCGAAGGCAAATAAGCGTACGATGTATGAACAGATAAAAGCTGAGAATAATTTTAGTGGTAAGACCTACGACGCATTTGATCGTTTTATACGCTTAGTTGAATCGACTAAAACAATGATGGGTCAAAAACCTTTAATTGAAATCTTAGAAAAGATGGAAAACGATAGTGGTCTTAGAGCGATGTATGAAGCAGCGCATGAGGTAGATCGTTTAGAGAACATCAAGGAATTAATCAATGACGTTATAACATTCCAGAATCAATATCCTGAATCTGGTTTAGATGAATATCTACAGATGGTTGCGTTATATGGTGATCGTAATGATTTAACCGATGGTGATTATTGTCAGATGATGACGATTCATGCGGCTAAAGGGTTAGAGTTTGATACGGTATTTGTCATTGGACTAAGCGAAGGGATATTCCCAAATGAGAGGGCGATGTCTGAAGGTAGACGTGGTTTAGAAGAAGAAAGACGTTTAGCGTATGTGGCATATACACGTGCTAAGAATAAATTATTCCTAACTGAGGTATCAGGCTATAGTTTTGTATTAACAAAGATTCGTTCACGTTCACGCTTTATCGAAGAAGTGGATCAAAAACATATAGATCATATTGGCGTAAATTACGATTTCGAGAAACCAAAAGAAATGAATATCAAGTCAAAACCAAAGGAACAAAGCCTTTTTGCGGATTCGATGGAGAAACGCAAAGCATTACCGTATAAGAAAGGTGAACTCATATTACATAGTACATTTGGTGAAGGTGTTATTATGAAAATTGATGGTGGTATGGCTGAAATTGCCTTTGATTATCCGCATGGAGTTAAGAAAATCATGTTAGCTGCACCTGCAATATCGAAAGTGAAGCGTGAAGAGGTATGAGTTTAGAGAGAATTCAAACATTACGTAATTTAATCCGACAATACAATCGCGAGTATCATGTTTTGGATAAGCCGAGTGTTAGTGATCAAGAATATGATCGTTGTATGCAAGAATTGATTCAACTTGAAACTGAATTCCCAGAATACTTTGATACAAATTCACCAACTCAACAAGTGGGTGGAACAGTATTAGATAAATTTACGAAGGTAAAACATGATCAGATGATGTTATCTCTGGGGAATGTATACAATCGCGAGGAAGTTGAAAGTTTTATCGATCGTATTATCAAAGATACAGGGTTAGATGAGTTTTCTCTTGAGTTAAAAATAGATGGTTTAGCCATGAGTCTTCGTTATGAGGATGGTTTTTTTCAACGTGCTATAACGAGAGGTGATGGAGAAGTCGGTGAAGATGTTAGTTTAAATGTGAAAACAATCAAGTCCATTCCGTTATCAATTATTGAGAAGACTTCACTAGAAGTTCGTGGTGAAGTATTTCTTCCTAAAGCACAATTCGAACGTATCAATCAAGAAAAACGATTGAATCATGAAGAAGAGTTCGCAAATCCAAGGAATGCGGCAGCCGGTAGTATTCGCCAATTGGACTCAAATATTGCGGCATCACGTAATCTTGATGCGTTTTGGTACTATTTAATCCATGGTGAAAAGTTTAATCTGACTTCACATACAGATGCACTTAATTGGATGAAAAACCAAGGCTTCAAAGTTAATCCATATACAAAGCTTTGTAAAGGTAAACAAGAAGTTTGGAATACCATCGAAGAAATGAGTATATTAAGACAAACTTTGCCATATGAAATTGATGGAATCGTCCTAAAATTAAATAATTTCGATGGTCAAAAACGTTTGGGGTTTACGGCTAAAACGCCACGATGGGCTGTTGCGTATAAATTTCCTGCTGAGGAAGTAGTGACGACCTTACAAAATATCTTTATTACTATTGGACGAACTGGGAAAGTAACACCCAATGCACAATTAGCGCCAGTACGTATTGCGGGAACGAGTGTAAGTTTTGCGCAATTACATAACGAAGATTTTATCAACACAAAAGATATTCGAATTAATGACACCGTTATTGTACGCAAAGCGGGAGAAATTATACCTGAAGTTGTTCGGTCGCTTCCAGAACGTCGAGATGGATCACAAGTTCCGTATCTATTCCCAACACATTGTCCACATTGTGATGGACCTTTGATTAGAGATGAAAATGAATCAGCCCATTATTGTATCAACACGAATTGCGAGGCAAGAGTTGTCGAATCATTAGCTCATTTTGCGTCTCGTGATGCGATGAATATTGAAGGGCTAGGAGTTAAGACGGTTGAAACCTTACATCAAGCACATTTATTACATTCAATTGCGGATATTTATGCATTACACACTAAACGCGATGAACTTTTAAACTTACCTGGATTTAAAGCAAAATCGGTTGATAATCTATTACTCGCAATCGAAAGTAGTAAATCTCAATCGCTTGAGAAATTATTAACTGGATTAGGAATTCGTCAAGTTGGAGAGAAAGCAGCACGCACACTCGCAAGTCAATATTCACATCTTGATGATTTAATGAGAACGAGTGTAGAAGAGTTAAGTCGCATCAAAGATATAGGACTAATTACCGCTAACTTTATTGTCGGTTATTTCAATGAAATGCATAATCAAACACTTATTAATGAGCTAAGAAATGCGAAGGTTAATTTCTTAAGTTTACTTCCAAAAGTTGAAGTATCACAGTATAGTGGTATGATAGTTGTTGTGACAGGAAGTATTCCTGGTTTTACACGTGAAGAGGTTGAAGAATGGTTTAGAATTAAAGGCGCAAGTGTAACTTCTTCTGTCTCTAAAAAGACAAATTTAGTTGTATATGGTGATGCGGCTGGTTCTAAATTGGCTAAGGCAAATGAACTCAATATTCGTACATTAAGTGCAGAAGAATGGTTAAAGGAGGTCTAAATGAGAAAGAATCAAGTCATTATTGGAATAATCCTTTTAACATTTCTATCCGCATGTTCAAACACAAATGTTGAGAATGATCCATCGATTATTGAACGACTCGATAACAATGAGTATAGTATGATATTACCGTTTGAAGCATCTCAAATCAGACAATATCATGGTACATATTTAGGTAGAGCTGATTTCCTTGAAATTGGTTCACGATTAGAAGATAAGAGTAAAGAATACTTTGATGTGGATGAGTATTATCTCTCTGAAGGTCAAGTAATTTCAAATGCGGATTTGAGTAAGTTAGTAAAACGTGAAAGTAGCGATAATCCATATGGATTAAATCCACCAAGTGGGAGTCAGTTTCTTGTAGGAACTTCTGATATATCTGTAACAGATGCGGTTGTTGTGGCGGATATCATGGAAATTGATTTTCACCAACAAGCAGGTGGAGAAATAAATCTTGCGGGAATGTCATTTGCGATAGTTTTAAATCAAAGTTTAAATACGGATAATGGTTTAGTAACCGTAACGGATCAAGTACTTTATGATTATGGCTCGAATATGGGTCGAAAATTAGATCGTTACATACGAAGTTTGAGTGATATGGAAGATATGCCATTATACATTACACTTTATGTGACGAACCCAAGTGATGCGACATTGCCTGGTAGATTCATTGCGGATGGTTACTTTACCGCTCGTGGTGGTCAGTTTGCACAAAACAATGAACAATGGGTACTATTTCCTTCTGCTCAAGCAACTAGTTTAGATGCAGGGTTAGCTGATAAATTTAATAGCTTTAAGACTTCTATTACAGAATTTATTCCTGAGAGTGTAGGGGTTATAGGAGAAGCTAGATATGTCGATAATACGACGGATTTCTTACGCATTACGTTAACCATACAAGCTAAAACATACGCTGAGATTCGAGGATTAACGCAATATGCGACGGAGTTATTACAAGATATTGATCAAAGAGATTATCCAATTATTGTTCGAATAAATTCGATATCAGAGACATTAGTCCTAATTCAGTTATCTGAAGATGATGAATTAAGCGTTATTTATACTTATTAATTAGATAAGAGGAGAGAGAAATGAAGGAAATGGATGTACAAGGTTTTAAAGACCTCGCATTACAGTGTCGATTTGAACTGAGTGATGATGAAGCACAGGATATTAAAAATGAGTTTGATGTCCTAATCTCGCAAATGAGATTACTAGAGAAGATTGATACCGAAAATATTGAACCTATGGTGTATCCATTTGAGAACGCAAATCATTTTTTACGTGAAGATGTCGTTGAAAATGTATTGCCAATTAAAGAGGTTCTTAAAAATGCGCCAAAAGAAAAGAATGGTTTCTTTGTGACACAGAAGGTGGTTGGCTAATGGATATTAAAACATTGATTGCGCAAACATCGGTTGAACAAAGAGTAGAAGAAGCTGTAATTAAATCACATGCAGTACAAAACGCATTAAACGCGATGGTAAGTTTTATCGATCCAAAAGATCAAGTTGAAAAGTTGGACCTACTTTCGAAGGATGTTCCTTTTTATGGTGTGCCTGTGATATTAAAAGACTTAGTGAATATGAAAGATACACGTACAACTGGAAGTAGTGGAATCTTAGATAACTACATTTCTCCCTATGATGCGACAATAACACAGAAATTAAAAGATGCTGGCGCAATTATTATTGGTAAGTCTTCTTGCGATACGTTTGGTATGGGTGGTACGAATATGACCGCATGGACAGGTCCTGTTCATAACCCGTATGATTTATCTCGTATGTCAGGTGGATCATCTGGTGGAAGTGCAGTACTTGTTGCGAGTGGTGTTGTACCTATGGCTATTGGGACGGATACAGGGGATTCAATTCGTAAACCTGCATCTTATAATAATATTGTTGGATTAAAGCCTACCTATGGGCGTATTTCGCGTTATGGAGTTATTCCATATGCATCATCACTTGATCATGTCGGTGTATTTACACGCAATGTAAAAGATGCGGCATTATCACTTGAAGTGCTTGCAGGACGGGATGATAAAGATATGACATCATCGTATCTTCCTGTAGAACAATACAGTCAGAAAATTACAGGTGATCTAAACGGTAAACGTATTGGGATTATCCAGAATGTACTTGATTCAATTCATAATCAGGATACATTAAATGAATTTAAAGAACTTTGTAAGAAACTTGAATCACGTGGTGCAGTTATAACTTCTATTCGTTTAAGTGAAGATTTAATGCATGCGTTTTTACCAACGTACTATATCATTGCGAATGCAGAGGCAACTGCCAATCATTCAAATTTAGATAGTTTACGTTTCGGGGTATTAAAAGAAGGCCAAACAATGGATGAATCAATGATTCTTTCACGTACGGCTGGATTTGGTAAATTACTTAAAAAGAGATTTGTCATAGGGTCATATGCACTCTTTACTGAGAACCAAGAAGAAGTATTCCGTAAAGCTCAAAAAGTAAGAAGATTAATTGTAGAAGATATTAAACGTGTATTAAGTGAAGTTGATGTTATAATGGCACCTGCGAGTGGTCAAGGTGCTCCGAAATTTGATGATGCGTCAGTGGATCAATTATCCAGTGAATATCTAATTGCGGAAAACTACATGGCACTTGCGAATTTCTCTGGATATCCTAGTATTACAGTACCTATGGGATATGTCGAAGGTCTACCTGTAGGGGTTAATTTAACCGCTTATGCGTTTGAAGAAACTAAATTACTAGATATTGCATATGGAATTGAGCTTACAACAGGTTTAGCTAACATTATAAAAGAGGTGACACAATGAAGTATGAAACAGTCATTGGTATAGAAATCCATTGTGAACTGAAGACGAAAACTAAAATGTTTTCATCAGCACCAGTTAGTGTAAATATGCAACCAAATACCTGTGTCAATGAAATTGATTTAGGACATCCTGGAACACTACCATCGTTAAATAAGGAAGCTGTGCGTTTATCGTTGATGGCATGTATGGCTCTTAATTGTGAAATTGATCCTTTAATTAAATTTGATCGTAAGAATTATTACTACTCTGATTTACCAAAAGGTTTTCAAATTACCCAACAGTTCTATCCGATTGGTAAGAATGGATATATTGATATTCCTACCGATAATGGGATAAAGCATATTCGTATTAATCGTCTACATATGGAAGAAGATACTGCTAAACAGTATCATTCAGGGGATGAAACTTGGATTGATTTCAATCGTGCTGGAACGCCACTTGTAGAAATCGTTTCTGAGGCAGATATTCGTTCTGCACATGAAGCGATGATTTATGTGGAAAAATTACG
>DASSDQ010000164.1:0-11673 GCA_035697025.1 Erysipelotrichaceae bacterium
AAAGAATTGAGTGATGATATGGGATGTTCAATGCCTGAAACGGGATGTTTAATTCCGTGGGCTAAACAGGGTGTTTTACTTCTAAATAGTATCTTAACCGTTGAAGATAGTAAGCCATTATCCCATCAAAATAAAGGTTGGGAAACATTCTGTGATCATGTATTGATTGAATGTGATAAATCAGAGAAACCAATCGTGTTTATCTTATGGGGTAAACAAGCGCAATCTAAAGAAAAATTGTTACACAATCCAAATCATCTTGTGTTAAAATCAGTACATCCATCACCGTTATCGGCATACAATGGATTCTTTGGTTCAAAACCATTCTCAAAGACAAATGATTTCTTAATGAAAAACGGACGTAGTCCGATTAATTGGTGCCTATAATGTTCAAATCGACACATGAATTTATTGAATATACAACGAATAGAATGAACAAAGGTCGATTTAGTTTAGATCATTTTAAAGCGTTGCTCGAAAAATTAGGGAATCCTCAATATAAACTCAAGACAGTTCATATTGCAGGAACGAATGGTAAAGGTAGTACAACAGATTATCTAAGAAGTATTTTACAAACAGCAGGGTATACTGTTGGGACATTTACATCACCTCATTTAGAAGTTCATAATGATCGAATTCGTGTGAATAACAAATTTATTAGTGATGAAGATTTATTGCGATATGGAAATCAATTCCATGACATTATTGAAGAAAATCAGTTATCCATGTTTGAGATAGATACACTTATTGCGATTTACTATTTTATCGAGAAAAATGTCGATATCGCATTATTCGAAGTTGGTTTGGGTGGTCGTTTAGATGCGACCAATGTGATTCTTCCATTAGTCTCACTCATAACAAGCATTGGATATGATCATATGGATTTACTTGGTTATAGTTTAGAAGAGATAAGTTTAGAGAAAGCAGGCATTATAAAGGAATCTGTTCCACTGATAACTGCGGAAGATAAAGAAAATTGTTTGTTTGTGTTTAAATCCGTATGTGAAGAAAAACATTCAGACTTAATTCGCATTCATCAAGCGTATGAAATTATTGTGGATACCTTTATTTATTTCAACTATCGTAGTTTAAATATACGTTTAAACACATTAGCACAGTACCAAATCAAGAACTCATCGTTAGCGATTGAAGCGGCATTTTATTTAAGAGAATGTGGGTTTAGAATTACGGATCAAATGATTCAAGATGGTTTGGTTAATACTTTATGGAAGGGTCGTTTTGAGACAATATCGACAAATCCGTTTATTATCATCGATGGTGCACATAATACGAATGGAATAGATGCGTTAGTGGAAAGTTGTAAGAACTGTAAAAGACCACTGGTGATTGTGTTCTCAGCCTTAAAAGACAAAGAAACTCAGAAGATGATTCATACATTAGTTGAATGTGCAGATGAAGTAATCGTAACAGAATTTGAATTCTATCGTGCCGCATCTCTTGAGTTGCTTGCGGAGAATAATCAAGTCACATCGATTCGTAATCCAAATGACGCAATACAATATGCGCTTAGTAAATCAGTGAATGGAACATGTTTAATTACAGGCTCATTATATTTTATCAGTGAAGTTAGACAAGTATTATTGCCTAAACTATTAGGGAGGTAGAAATGGTATTATTATCACAAATCCTGACTGTATCAGTCATCATTATTCTTGGTATATTTACATTTAAAATTGATAAACCAGTAATAAAAGTTAAAACACTTATTATTGTAAGTTTATTTGTCGCATTAAGTTTAGTATTGTCACTTATCTCTTGGTTAGTCCCATTATTTGGATTCCCATCACTTAAAATTGGATTCTCGCAACTTCCACTTATGTTAATCGGATTTATCTTTGGACCATCATGGGGATTCATCGCAGGGTTAGTCGAAGATATTCTTGAGTTACTAACAGGTACAATCGCATTTCCGTTCTTTGGATTTACATTGAATAAAATATTAATTGGGGTTATACCTGGATTAACCTATCGACTTGTAAAAACGAAGAATAATTTTACCAAACAATTACCAAATATATTAATAAGTATTATCGCTTTCTCAGCTCTTATTTATGTATTCTCTACTCAATCTATTTCATTGCCTGATGGTAATATTACAGTCACACTTAATATGAAATTAGTGATTTCTGCATTTATACTATTGTTGGTTAGTACATTAATACTAGGATTAAGATATGTGAATCGTAAGAATGATCAAGCATATCTATTGAATTGGGTTATTGGGGTTATCTTAATTGAAATGATTGTACAACTTACATTAACACCACTTTGGTTAGATATTATGTATGATATTCCATTCGTTATAAGTGTATCAGTCAGACTTATTAAAGCTGTCGCAATGATTCTAGTGAATACGGTAATAGGGCACTTTGTATTACGTATCTTCACACATTATTATCCTATCGCAAAGAATTCATAATTAGGATCAAAGAAAGTCATTGAGAAATTTATGAAAAAATTCTGGTTTGGTCGAGCTATTGGGACAATAATCTTATTCGCATTTATTATCTTTTATTTGATCATACAAGAATTAATTGGCTTTCTTGGCTAGAGATATACAATCAAACAACGTTAAAACGTTGTTTTTTTAATATAATCGTAAAAGTTTTAATTCACTACCATATTTGGCAACAAATCTCTTTAAAAGTTACGCCAAGATTGTTGGTTTGAAGTAGTTTAACGAAGTAAAAAAAGGTATAATTAAATCAAACTTCGGTAGGAGGATATTCATGCGAAAACATAATATGATCGCGATGATATTGGCAGGTGGACGTGGATCACGTCTTTTAGACTTGACTAATAAAGTCGCAAAACCAGCGGTTTATTTCGGGGGGAAGTACCGCATTATTGATTTTCCCCTAAGTAATTGTGCTAACTCAAATATACAAGTTATAGGTGTTTTAACACAATATGAATCAGTTTTATTAAACTCATATGTTGCTCAAGATCAACGTTGGGGATTGGATGCGAAAGATAGTGGAATTTATGTTCTTCCTCCACGTGAGAAGAGTGAAGGATTTGGTTTATATCGTGGAACGGCAGATGCGATTACTCAGAATATTGATTTTGTGGATCAATATGAACCTGATTATGTTTTAATCCTTTCAGGTGATCATATCTACAAGATGGATTATGATGCGATGTTAAATGATCATAAAAAGAATAAAGCGGATGTGACGATTGCAGTTCTTGAAGTACCTTTAAAAGAAGCTTCACGTTTTGGGATTATGAATGCGCATGAAGATGGTCGTATTTATGAATTTGAAGAAAAACCTAAACAACCTAAATCCAATTTAGCGTCTATGGGTATCTACATTTTTAGTTGGCCATTACTTAAACAAGCTTTAATTGATGATTTAGCAGTTGAAGATTCGAATCATGATTTTGGGAAAGATATTATTCCAGGATTCTTAAATACGGGTAAACGTTTGTTTACGCATCAATTTAAGGGATATTGGAAGGATGTTGGGACTATTGATAGTTTGTGGGAAGCGAATATGGATTTGATTTATCATCGTGATGAGTTAAATCTAGCGGATCCAGATTGGAAAATTTATACCGAAGATATTACAGTACCTCCTCAGTTTATGGGGCCAAATGCGTCGATTGAAAATGCGTATATTAATCAAGGATGTGTTGTGGATGGGACAATCATTAATTCTGTTCTATTTACAGGTGTGCGTGTAGATAAAGGAGCTGTGGTAAAAGACAGCGTTCTAATGCCGTTCTCACATGTAAAGAGTAATGCGTATGTTCAAAGAGTTATTGTGGCAGATGATATTGTGATAGAAGAAGGGTCTAGAGTTGGACAAGAAAGTGGTGAAATCGAATTGATTTCACAGAATGTATAGGGGGTAAAACAATGATAAACGTACTTGGAATAGTCAATTATGATGATGCGTCTGTTAGTGTTGCAGGGTTAGATAGTTATCGTCCTGTTCCTTCTCTTTCTTTCTTAGCTCGTTACCGTTTAATTGATTTTGCCTTATCAAATATGACAAACTCTGGAATTAAGCGGATACAAGTATATGTAAAACATAAACCTCGTTCAATTATCGAACATTTAGGTAGTGGACGTCAGTATAATATTAATTCTAAACATGGTAAATTACGTATTTTAACAGGTGAAGATTCAATTCAATCTGAAGCATACAATCATGATATTACTGCGTTTATTCAAAATATGCGCTTTATTGAAGATGCGACTCAAGAGTATGTGATGATCGTACCAAGTCATATGATTTATACAGTTGATTTTAGTGATGTGTATAAACAACATTTAGAGACTAAGGCTGATGTGACAGTACTTTATAAGACTGTAAATAATGCGCATGAATCCTTTATGGGTGTTGATACATTAAAATTAGATGATAAGAAACATGTATTAGAAATCGAAAAGAATCGTGGTAAGTATAAGAATCGTCATATTTCTTTAGCAGCGTATATGATGAGTCGTGAGTTATTTATCCATTTAATTCATTTAGCGGATAATTTATCATCGTTATATACTTTGCGTGATGTTTTACAGGAACAAGCTCCTCTCTTAAATATGATGGGTTACCAGATTAAAGGGTATGTCGCATGTATTAACTCACTAAAAGAATATTTCAGAGTAAATCTTGAATTGACAGATTACGATGTCGCAAAAGAATTGTTCTGTGAAGATTGGCCAATTCATACGCGTACAAGTGATTCTTGTCCAGCTCAATACACACCAAGTGCTAAAGTGAATTGTTCGATCGTAGCGAATGGTTGTTACATTGAAGGAACGGTTGTTCATTCAGTTATCGGTCGTGGAGTTGTGATTAAAAAAGGTGCTTTAGTTGAGAATTCCATTGTCTTAGAAGGGTCTGTGATTGGAGAGAATGTTCATTTGAAGAATGTGGTGGTTGATAAATCAGCTGTTGTGTCCAAAGTGAAAGAACTTGTCTCAGATGAATCCAAGATTCTCTATGTTAAACGACAAGATAGGGTGTAATTAATATGAAGAAAATTCTGTTTGTCGCATCAGAAGGTTTACCGTTTGTAAAAACTGGGGGGTTAGCTGATGTCATCGGTTCACTTCCTAAAGCATTAAAAGATGAGGGATTTGAAGTTTCTGTTGTCATGCCTTTGTATTTAAAGACAGCGAAATCAATTCATCATACGCTTAAAAAAGAAAAAACATTTAAAGTTGAAGTAGGTATCATTCGAACCATTGCGACCATCTATTCGAAGGATGAGGACGGAATTACCTATTATCTCGTAGAACATGCGCCATACTTTGAACGTGATGGTTATTACGGATATGGAGATGATGGGGAACGTTTTGCGTTTTTCCAACATGCAGTATTACGTATGATTGAAGAGAAGATTGTAGTGCCAGATGTTATACATAGTCATGATTGGCATGCTGGATTAATCTCGTTGTTAGCGAAGACTGTTTATTTAAAACGAATTAAAACTCCATTAACAATCTTTACGATTCATAATTTACTATTCCAAGGGAATTTCCCAGCATCTATTTTAGATAGTTGTGTAGGATTACCGATGTCTTATTATCATGATGGGCATTTGCGTTTCAAAGATGGTATTAGCTTTATGAAAGCAGGTATCTTATATTCGGATATCGTAACTACTGTCTCCAAGACGTATGCTCAAGAAATATTGACGCCAGAATTTGGCGAAAAGATGGAATATGTTTTATCGCTTAGACATGATGATTTATATGGAATAGTGAATGGGATTGATGTGGAATCGTGGGATCCTAATACGGATACACACTTAAGTGCTAATTATGATGTTAAATCAGTCACAAAAGGCAAAAAAGCAAACAAATTAGCAATTCAAAAAGAGTTAGGTTTACGTGAAGATGCGGATGTTATGTTAGTTGCGATGGTTTCGCGGTTAACAGATCAAAAAGGAGTTAATCTATTACTCCAAGCATTAGGGGATATCATGGGTTGGGAAATCCAACTAGTTGTATTAGGTACTGGTGATGCGCATATTGAAAGTGAACTAAAAGCGATAGAGTTTAGATATCCACGTAGAGCTGTGTTCTACTGTGGTTATCATGAAGCTTTAGCTCATCGAATCTATGCTGGTTCTGATATCTTATTAATGCCGAGTGCTTTTGAACCATGTGGAATATCACAACTTATTTCGATGCGATATGGAACATTACCATTAGTACGTGAAACAGGTGGATTAAAGGATACTGTAGTACCTTATAATCAGTTCACAAAAGATGGGACGGGGTTTACTTTCTATCCGTCTAACGTTAATGATTTTAAACATGTACTATGGTTAGCGCTTGAAACATTTACGTATCGTATGGATGATTTTAAGGCTTTACGTAAGAATGCGATGACAAAAGATGTGTCTTGGCAGAAGTCTGCGAAAGAATATGCGGAGCTTATTAATAATCGTTTAAAATAAAGAGGAGAAATCCTCTTTTCGTTTTGTGAATCTGCTCACATTTAAACGCTTTAGCGTTGATAGAAATGGGTCAGAGTGCTATAATACTAGGGTATTCAAGGAGGAACACGTATGGCAAAAAAGACAGTCAAAGATTTGAATGTCAGTGGTAAAAGAGTCATTGTAAGAGTAGACTTTAACGTACCGATTAAAGACGGCGTTATTAAAGATGACAATCGTATTGTTCAAGCACTTCCAACCATCAACTATTTGGTAGAACAAGGTGCGAAAGTGATCTTATTGTCCCATCTAGGGAAGGTTGATCATAAGGATCCTGAGAAAACAGCATCCGATAAAAAGAAAAACAACATGGCACCAGTTGCGGCTCGTTTAGCTGAACTTGTAAATGTCCCTGTTAAATTTGTGGATGAAACACGTGGAACTGAGCTTGAAAAAGCTGTTAGTGAAATGAAGGATTCCGAAATTGTTGTATTACAAAATACACGTTATGAAAAAGGCGAAAGTAAGAATGATCCTGAATTGTCTAAATATTGGGCAAGCTTAGGTGATTTATTTGTTACTGATGCGTTTGGATCGGTTCATAGAGCTCATTCAAGTACAGTTGGTATCGCTGAAATATTACCTAGCGCATTAGGCTTCTTGGTGGAAAAAGAAGTTACGATGTTGTCTAAAGCAGTGCATAATCCTGAACGTCCATTTGTGGCAATCTTAGGTGGAGCGAAAGTGTCCGATAAGATCAATGTCATTGAAAATTTATTAACAACTGCAGATAAAGTAATTATCGGTGGTGGTATGGCTTATACATTCTTAAAGGCTCAAGGTAAAGAGATTGGAACATCCCTTTGCGAAGTTGATAAGATTGATATGGCTAAAGAATTCTTAGCTAAAGCTTCTGATAAATTGGTATTACCAGTTGATTTCAGAGTTGCGAAAGAATTCTCAGAAGAATGTGATAACTATATTGCGGATGAAAACAGTATCCCTAGTGATTATATGGGATTGGATATTGGACCTAAATCCATTGAATTATTTAAAGAAGCACTTCAAGGCGCTAAGACGGTTGTTTGGAATGGACCTATGGGTGTATTCGAAATGAAGACATATGCGGTTGGTACAATTGAAGTATGTAAAGCGATTTCGTCATTACCTGGTGCATATACTGTAATCGGTGGTGGTGATTCTGCTCGTGCTGCGATTGAAAATGGCTTCCAAGATGATTTTAGTCATATTTCAACTGGCGGTGGCGCTTCACTTGAATTTATGGAAGGGAAAGAATTACCTGGTATTGCGGTAATTCAAGAAAAGTAATGAGAAAACCAATTATTGTAGGAAACTGGAAGTTAAATAAGACAATTGCGGAAGCAGTTGAATTCGTAACTGCAGTTGAACCACTATTACATAATGATGCGGATTTTGGGATTGCGGCTTCTTACTTAGCACTTCAAGCATCTGTTGCGAATGCTAAGAATCTAATCGTTGCGGCTCAAAACGTGAATGAAAATGATAGTGGTGCTTTCACTGGTGAAGTCAGTGTTGGTATGTTAAAAGAAGTTGGCGTTAAATGGGTTATCTTAGGTCACTCAGAACGTCGTCAATATTATGGAGAAACAGATGCGTCTGTCAATGCGAAAACATTGAAGGCAATCGCAAATGGTTTAACTCCTATCGTATGTGTTGGGGAATTGTTAGAAGAATTTGAAGCAGGTAAGACTGAAGAAGTTGTTCGTCGTCAAACGAAAGCTGCTTTAGCAGGTTTAACAGCTGAGCAAGTTTCAAATATCGTTATTGCATATGAACCAGTATGGGCTATTGGTACAGGTAAGAGTGCAACTCAAGAGATTGCGCAAAATACATGTGCATTAGTACGTAATGAAGTTGAAGTTAATTTTGGAGTCGATGCGGCTGAAAAAGTTCGTGTTCAATATGGTGGATCAGTTAAACCTGAAAACATCAAAGCATATCTTTCTGAGAAAGATATTGATGGTGCACTCATTGGTGGTGCTTCATTAAAAGTAGACTCGTTTAAAGCGATTATTGACGCCGTAAAGGCCTAAACAAAAGGAGAAATTAGTATGCCATATATTGTAGATGTATATGCTCGTGAAGTAATGGATTCCCGTGGGAACCCAACAATTGAAGTAGAAGTTACAACTGAATCAGGTGCATTCGGTCGTGCGATTGTTCCAAGTGGTGCATCCACTGGTGAACGTGAAGCATTAGAACTAAGAGATGAAGATAAGACTCGTTTCTTAGGTAAAGGTGTTTTAAAAGCTGTTGATAACGTAAATGATGTTATCTCAGAAGCATTATTAGGTATGGATGTTACACGTCAAAATGAAATCGATGCATTAATGATCGAATTAGACGGAACTCCAGACAAATCAAAATTAGGTGCTAATGCGATTTTAGGTGTTTCTATGGCAGCGGCTCGTGCAGCAGCTGATTTCTATGGTTTACCTCTATACAAATACTTAGGTGGATTCAATGCGAAAGAATTACCAGTACCAATGATGAATGTTATCAACGGTGGTGCTCACTCTGATGCGAAGATCGACTTCCAAGAATACATGATTATGCCAATTGGTGCAACAAGTGTTAAAGAAGCAATCCGTATGGGTGCTGAAACATTCCATGCGTTGAAAAAAGTATTAAAAGGTCGTGGTCATGTGACTTCTGTTGGGGATGAAGGTGGTTTCGCTCCTAACCTAGCAAACAATGAAGAACCTCTAGAAGTTATTATCGAAGCAATCAAAGCTGCTGGTTATGTTCCTGGTAAAGATATCGCTTTAGCAATGGACGTTGCGGCTTCTGAGTTCTACGATGTTGAAAAGAAAGTTTACACATTCAAGAAATCCACAAAAGAAGTATTAACTTCTGATGAAATGATCGATTACTATGAAAACTTAGTAAACAAATATCCTATCGTTTCAATCGAAGATGGTTTAGGCGAAAGAGACTGGGATGGATGGAAACGTCTAACTGATCGTTTAGGCAAACGTATTCAAATCGTTGGGGATGACCTATTCGTTACTAATCCTGCTATCTTACGTGAAGGTATCGACAAAGGTATCGCTAACTCAATCTTAATCAAAGTTAACCAAATTGGTACATTAACAGAAACATTCGATGCGATGGAAATGGCTAAACGTAATGGTTACACAACTGTAGTTTCACACCGTTCTGGTGAATCAGAAGATACTACTATCGCTGATATCGCTGTCGCATTCAATGCTGGTCAAATTAAGACTGGTTCAATGAGCCGTACAGACAGAATCGCTAAATACAACCAACTCATCCGTATTGAAGATGAATTGGAAAATGTTGCGATTTTCCCAGGCGAAAAAGCTTTCTATAATATTAAAAAATAATTCAAAATTAAAATCCAATATTGACTAAAAACAATATTGGATTATAATATTAATACCTAGAAATAGGAAGAATTACCCTGATTACAGGGGATCATAAAAATTTGTAGTCGCGCTAGAAAAACCTTAACTATATAGGGGTATAAATATATAGTAATGCTAGAATTACCCTGACTACAGGGGATTAAAAATTTGTAGTCTCGAAGCAATTAATATTGAAAAGGAATTCTTTTACCGGAATTCCTTTTCTTTTGCGTATATGAATAGTAATGAATAAAATAATGATTAAAAATGGATTATATAAGTTAAATGAAGAAGGTCTTAAATTTTTAGATTCATATAAATGTCAAATAGCGAAAAATTATAATGAAACAAAACTTCAAACAAGACCGATCTTTTTTGCGATGAGTTCAGATTTGCATAAAGATATACTTTACATGATACCTTTAACAACTATTCGTTCAGTTGAGCAAGAAGTTAGAATAAAAGAGTATTTATCTTCTTCAGGTTTTCAACAAAATTTCTATGAAGAGGTAAAAATACTTGGTGAAAAACGAATACTTAAAATTTCATCAGTATTTGTTGTGTCCACTTCAATGGTGAATGAATGGACAATAAATGGAATAATATATGAAGTAAGAAATAAAATTACTTTAAACTCAATTGAGAAGAAATTAAACATTATGATAAATCATTATGCCGCAAATCCTAATCGATCAGAAAATCATATTATTGAATTAAGAGACAATTTATTTAGCATTATAAAAAATAAGTGAACTATTTTTCGTATATCGTACGTACTTCATCACTTGATACAATCTTAATAAACTCTAATTCACTAAAATCATCTTCAATGGTTATTTCGATAGGATAGGATTGTCCATCGAGAACACTTTCATAAAAGCTGAGAGTTAGAATCTTGTTTATATATTTATAATCATATTTTTCTAATTTATAGGAGGAATTAATTGTTCCATAGAGTATAAATGTAATGTGAGTATCTTCCACTTCTAAATTTTGAATCAATACTTCATTAGGGTTCATTGGTTTACTGAGATACATTGTGATAAATAATACAATGAGCGCAATACTAAAAATGAAATAGGTTAAAAATAGTGTTATTCTTCGTTTGATTGTCTTGCTTAACATATCTAAACAAACTATAGTTAAATTATCTAACAAAGTAAATAGATCCTTTATTTATAAGCAATCTATGCCCTCGTATTCGACTTGTACTTTGATTTTGTCAGTGCTATAATAACTAAGCAACTCGAAAGGAGAATCCTATGTTAGATATCATCCTCATGATCGTATCGGCTTTATTAATCTTGTTGTCTTTATTACAAAGTGGGAAATCAGAAGGTATCAGCAGCGCTTTCTCTGGAAGTGGTGGCTTAAACCTATTTGAGAATGTGAAGGAACGTGGTTCTGAAAAAACGATTTCAAGACTAACATTAGTTCTTGGGATTTCATTCTTCGTACTTGTTATATTAGTCAACATACTTTAATCGGCCTAAGGGCCTTTTTTATTATTTATGGAAAAATCAAAACTTTTAGACCTACTCGCTACACAAGATAAACCCTATACTGTGGAAGAGTGGATGAACAAACTTAATTTACAATCGACTCAAGAAATTGAGGATTTTAATCGTGTTGTATTACAGTTAGAAAAAGAGTTTGAATTAACCTATACCAAAAAGAATAAATTAGTGCTTGTGGATCAAAGTGAATTCGTAAAGGGTATTTTAAGTATTAACCCAAAGGGATTTGGATTTGTGGATCATTCTACAGGTTCTCTATACATAGCGAATCATCAGTTCAATGGCGCAATGCATGATGATGAAGTTTTAGTTAAACCAAAAGTATATGC
>DASSDQ010000165.1:0-2105 GCA_035697025.1 Erysipelotrichaceae bacterium
TTTAAAATGTGAAAAACTTGCGTCTTTCGGTTGAATGTACTACTATAATAGTACAGTAGTACATTAAGGAGACAATATGATAAGTCTAAGTTCATTAAGTCGTACACCGATTTATCAACAAATTATCGAACAAGTGCTTGCGCAGATCGCGTGTGGAGCTTTTCAACCTGATCAACAGTTACCTGGCGTTCGTAATCTTGCCAATGATTTGGGCATTAATCCAAATACCGTTGTGAAAGCCTATGCCGAGTTAGAGAATAATGGATACATCTATTCGATTCAAGGTAAAGGCTCTTTTGTGAAAAAACGTGAAGGAGATTCTAATTTAGTTTTAATTAAATTAGAGGAAGTTGAAAAAGATTTGGGTATATTAAATCAATTAGGAATCAAGAAAGAGCGATTAGTCGAACTCATTGATAAGGTTTTTAGTACGGAGATGACTCATGAATAAATCATCGAGTGTAGCACATGAACTAAAAACGCCGCTTACCATCATCAAAGCTCAAATTGATGTGCTAAACCAACAATCTAGTGTTTCTGTAGAAGAGTACCAGGCGACATTAAATATCATCAATCGTACTGTATCAAAAATGAGTGAATTATTGGACACTTTACTTGAGGCAAGTCCTGAAAAATCATGTTTAACAGAAGTCTTAAATATCGAAGAAATTATCTTGGATGTAATCGAAGATTTAAATGTGATTGCGGATCGTAAAGAAATACAATTAAGTTATTGTATCGATGGACATCCAGAATCGTATGGAAATCCAATACTTATGTATCGTTGTTTATACAATTTAGTTGAAAATGCCATAAAATATAATCAAACAGGTGGAAGTGTTGAAATACACTGTTCTACAAACCAAAAGAATTATTCAATAAAGATACTTGATAACGGAATTGGTATTCCTGATGAGAAAATTGATAAAATATTTGAACCGTATTATCGATGTGAAAAGACCAATAAAGAAGGAATTGGATTAGGCTTGGCCATGGTTCAATCCATTGTGTCTATGCATAAAGGACAGATCCATGTGACCAGTCAAATGAATGAAGGATCACAATTTATCTTAAACTTCCCGTATCTAAAGAAAGAAAGTATCTCGATATGATTAACCGAAGATATGACATTAAGGAGTCACAACATGATTAATCTAAAGAATATTAATAAGCACTTTGACAATAAACACGTGCTTGAACATGTCAATTGGGATATCCCTAAAGCAAGTATTTATGGCTTAGTAGGGCCTAATGGGGCTGGCAAAAGTACACTTTTACGTATTATCGCTGGTGTTTTAAAAGCGGATGAAGGATCTGTACTTGTTAATGGGGTTGATGTTTATGACAATCCTAGCGTTAAGAAACATATCCTATTCGTTTCAGATGATCCATTCTTCTTACCTCAATCCACCATCAAAGAAATGCGTCAATTCTATGAATTGTTTTATCCTAGTTTCAATGACAGTATGTACCATTCCTTACTCAAGAAATTTGGTTTGAGTGATACCGATAAGATTAATGATTTCTCAAAAGGGATGAAACGCCAAGCTAGTATTATCTTAGCTCTATCATGTAGTCCTGATATTCTTCTTTTAGATGAAGCATTTGATGGATTAGATCCTGTTATGCGTTTAAATTTAAAGCGTATTATTGCGAATGAACTTCTAAATCGAGAAATGACGGTTATTATCTCTTCGCATAACTTACGTGAATTAGAAGATATTTGTGATCGTATCGCTTTATTAAATAATCATACGATTGCGATTCAAGATGAAATTGAAAGTATTCGTAATCAGTACCATAAAATTCAATTGGCATATACCAATCCGATTGATGATAAAATCTTACATGATTTAAATCCAATGTACTTTGATAAACGTGGAAATGTTTATATGATCGTATTAAAAGGTGAATTAGACGATAAGATGAAACAGATAAAGGATACTCAACCTGTTTTATGTGAAGAAATACCGATTACGATGGAAGAAGTATTTGTGTATGAAATGGAGGCAAATGGATATGGCTCATCAATTTAGATTAAGCAACAACCTCGATTATTTACGCTTCTTACTGAAACGTAATCGTAGATTTATGATGTTAATGGG
>DASSDQ010000166.1:0-6544 GCA_035697025.1 Erysipelotrichaceae bacterium
GATAAAAGAATTGATCATGCGTTATAAAGTTTAGGATACCTTTTTTGATCCAGATGCAAAAAGAATGGAAATAGTATCATCAATATCAATCCAAAGCCAAAGATGATAAACCATGCATAGTTGTAATCTATATATTTAAGGGTTTGAGAGAAGAAGTATTGTCCAACACCAATTAATACCATCGACACAACACCAATACTAGCTTCCACTCGAGCACGGTGTGTTGTTGGAATACGTCTTGTCACATAAGCACCACGGGTGATCGCAAAACTAATTTCACCTAATGTAAAGAGCCACATACCAATTATAAAAATAATCCAATAGTTAAACAGTAAGGCAAATAACACAAAGGTAAACATATATAGAAGTGTTCCTAATATGAAGCGTTTAATCTCTATCGTTTTCTTTAACCAAATGGTTAATAAAGGGGTAAATAGAATTACCACTAAGCCATTGAAACTAGATAAAAAACCATAAAACTCCGAAAAATTAGTCATCGTTTTTTCAAGTTGTAAAGGGAGTAAAAAATTAACTTGCATATACATCACTTCAGATATCGCTATCATAAGCACGTAAAACCATAAAACAGAATTGGTTTTGAAAAGCTTAAAGATACTATCGTGATGACTTTCTTTCTCATAGTCACCAATTTCAATATGTTCTCCTTCACGAAGTCCATCTTGAATATAAATATGAATAAGAATAGTCCCAAATAGCGTTGTTAAACCATCAATAAAAAAAGCTAATCCGAGATGGTTTTGAAAGAGAAAACCACCTATACTTGGACCCAAAATAAAGCCTAAATTAAAACCTAAGTAAGATAGTGAATAAGCTCTTTCTCTGTCTTTCGAAGATGTTTTATCCGCTATTAGTGCATGTGAGGCAGGATGAGAAGCTGTCCCAAAGAATCCAGATAAAAAGAAGATAATAATCGTATGTAAACCTAAAGGTAGAAATGCATTGAGAAAATATCCAGCAACCATGAGATAGGAAGAAATAAGGATAACGTTTTTTCGTCCATACTTATCTGCCCACTTACCACCTAAGGCTTGTGCAGGTATTTGAATCGCTCCCCCAACAATCATAATGAGAGCGATGGTTGGCGCATCATAATGAAACTTAGCTGAAAGAATGAGAGTCATCATCGGCCAAATAAAAGTACCCATAGCCCCAACGACACGCCCAATAAAAAGGATATAAATATCCCTTGATAAACCTTTATACTGATGAAATATTTTGAACATATTAAACTCCTAATTGATTGAGAAGACCACTGGAGAATACAAGCATAATAATTAATGCCATAATAACTCCCAAGGTAATGGGTAAGAGAGCTTACTTACGATCTATTTGTACAATCTCCGCAAATTAATAATTTCAATGTATACCCTTTAATTATACTGGATTGACATAGATTTGCATTAGAATTCTGCTGGGCAGGGAATTTATGGGGAATTTTCAAATGTGCTAATTATTATGTAGCTTATCATAAAGTAGCTAAAACCCTTTAACTATCGAATCTAAAACAAAAGCACATATTTGAAATATGTGCTCTATTTGTTACAATGGTGCGCGTGACAGGACTTCAAGTACAACGCATTTATACCCTAATAACACGTAATATAAGGGTTTCTATATACATATAATACTATAGAATCACATAGAATTGAATAGAATAACTATACTCCGTTACCCAGTCATTACCCAGCAGTCTAAAATATCAAACCATCACTTTTTAAACTCAAATTCAAGCAATGAACTAATGCTTGGTTTCTTCACTTTAAAAAGTGGACGACTTCATTTTACAATTTGCCTTTAAAATATAATTTATATTAGACTAGTTAAAATATTTAATCTATGTGATTGGTTGTCGGTAGCGTCAATATTTTTGTGTAAACTCTTTTGTTCACCCAGTAAACTGTTATTCCACTTCTGATTCAAATAAGGTAATAAGTTCTGCCGTCACGAGATTGAAACCTTTGTGGATGCGTTCGTAGAATCTTTGATTGTAATCTAGGACTTTGACACAGGTGAAGCGATCCAAGGCCTCTTCATTGGGAAACTGTTCTTTGCGCTTCATGTCTCGTTTCAACTGTTTATTCAGATTCTCAATCAAGTTTGTCGTATAGATGCTGGGTCGTATCGCTTTCGAAAAGGTGAAGAAGCTAAAGAGACTTTCCATATTATTTTCCAAGATATAGACGACTTTGGGATAGCGTTTGCGATGATCACGTTTGAAGATTTCATAAGCTTCCAACGCTTCTGCCAACGATCCAGCTTGATAGATCTGTTTGGCATCACCCATCACACGAGCTTTATCTTCACGACGAACTAAGCGGCCAATATTACGCTGAATGTGGATCCAACACGCTTGGTGTTGCGCTCTTGGGAAGGTCTCCAAACACGCATCTTTCAAACCTTTGAGGCCATCACTGACAAACAGAAGGACTTCTTTGACGCCACGTTCTTGGATATCGATGAGCATTTCACGGTAGTTCTCACAGGATTCCGTTGGATAGAGGCGATAATCCAAGACTTCCTTATGACCCTCAGGCGTAATGCCTAAGAGGATGTGCAGCGCTTCTTTAACCACACTATTACGACGCACGGATAAATACGTCGCATCGCAATATATCACCGCATACCGTGTATTGAGGGATCGTTGGTGATACGCAATCACCTGGTCTTGAACGACTCTTGTCATATTGGAAATCGTTTGGGGTGTATAGTGCGCACCGTACATCCGCTCGATCAAATCCGCAATCTCAGAGGTGGTGATGCCTTTGGAATACATTTGGATGACCATACTCTCCAAATCGTCCGTTGAGCGACTGTGGCTCGGAATCAGTTTTTGTTTGAAATCACCCTTGCGATCCCTGGGAATCACGACTTCAATCTCTCCAAAGCGTGTCTTGAGTTGACGAGTGTAACTCCCATTACGCGAATTCCCAGAGTTATAACCAATGGGATCGTACTTCTCATAGTCGAGAAAGGTCGTCAATTCAAGCTTCAATAGTTCATTCATCGCAGCTTCGAGTTCATCACGCATGATCGTCTCAACACCCTCACCGCGCATCAACGCACTCATTAAATCTGTGGTAAAATTGGACATGGAAGTTCTCCTGTTAATGTTTGTTTGGTCACTAACATTTTACTGGGATGAACTTCCCTATGCAAAGATCTTCGCCTACTTTATCGTTAGGCGTTTACACAAAATATTTTATACTCTCTAAGATAGTTTTTCTATGCATTTATATAAGAAGTAGATTAGATTACAACATAATTGTATGGCTTCTTCGTATTATTTAAGATGTAAGTTTATACTTTAACCATTTTATTTAAAGAAATGATTAATGATCATTATGAATATCATCAATATTTAACAAAAAAGAAGTAACTCAATTCAAGTCTGAACTGTTAGTTTCTTCTTTTATTTACATTAAGATTTTATTGCACTCTCTAAGATTCCAATGTTCTTCTTAAAATCATTACCATCTCTAAATAATCCACCAGTCCCAAGAATAAACCCTCTAGCACCCTTCTTATATAATTCTTTTATATTCTTTGTTGATATTGAACCATCCACTAATATTTCAATCTCTTTTCCACTTCTCTTAATCAATTCATTAATTCTACCTACTTTATTAATCGAAGATGGTATAAACTCTTGTCCCGCAAAACCAGGATTAACTGACATCAACATAACCGCATCCACCTCATCAATAACTTCTTCTAAATACGTTAATGAAGTTGAAGGATTCAAAACAATCGCAGCCCTTTTATTCATTAATTTTATTTCTTTAAGTGTTCTATTTAAATGAGTACAAATTTCAGGATGAACCATAATTGTCGATACATTATCAAGATTAAATAAACTCAGTATATTACTAGGTTGATTTACCATGAGATGTACTTCAAGGGGAACAGGTGATATATTATTCATCACTTTTATATCAAGTAACCCAAGTGTAATATTAGGAACATAATTCCCATCCATGACATCAATATGCAAACTAGTACATCCCGCTTCCACAAGTTGATCAATTTCATTCTTCAAATTGAGTAAATCCGCAAGCATCATTGAAGGAGACCAATTAACGTTCATATTCATTCCTCTTAACATTTTCTAAAAAGTACTTAATTGAACCAATAATTGATTTAGCTTTGATGTCAAACGACTTTTTATCAAACGTCATCTTTAGCCAAAACATAAACTCTGTGAATTTTGAATTAGATTCTCCAAACTCAGAATAAAATAGATAGGTTCTATTTTCGTCAATAGATTCAAAATTTATACACGACACATCCATTTTTGATCCATCATTGATTTCATATGAAATTCCGTTTTCCATACTACATTCAGTAATAACAAACTCTCCTTTAGCCGTTTGCATCCTAAATCCTTTCAAGTTATGTATCGAAACATCCTGATTTGAATCAATGTGTTTTATTGAGGAAATAAGCATTTTACATGACGCAAAAAATACTTCCTCTAGAGTATTAATAAATTCACTTTTTACTTTATACTTCTTCATTTTATGCCTCCGAGGTAGCCATAATAGTCATAGTACCTTCTAGTTTAATCTCTTTAATTGTGCATGGGACTAAGAAACTATCACCTAGTTTAATACGAACATTGTTAACCTTACCTTCACCACTTGTGACCGTACAAACAAGATAACGATCAATTGAATAGTTTAATCGTTCATTCACATCAAACTTATAAATAATGAATGATGGATCACATACATATTGAGTTAATTTGGATGTATCTAACCATTGAACAAGTGGTGCAACTTCTTTATCCAAATCATTTTGATTGAAGTCAATGCATTCTAGTCCTTCATCTAAGTGTAGTGGCCTTGAATGACCTTCACTATCTTTACGATTAAAATCATACAAACGATATGTTACATCTGTGGATTGTTGGATTTCATATACAACATTTCCTTTACCCATTGCATGTACTAATCCAGCAGGGAGGTAAACAAATGAATCTTTAAGAACCTTCTTCTTTAATAACTTTTCATCAAAATGATCCGTGTAAACAGCTTCTAACATTTCTTTTTTGTTTTTATATGTATGCCCATAATAGATGGTTGATCCTGGTTTTGAATCTAAGAAATACCAGGCTTCATTTTTCCCCATCTCATACCCTAAACTTTGAGCGATTTGATCATTGGGATGTACCTGAATACTTAAGTTATCTTCAGCCCCTACGAGTGAAATAATAAAAGGAAATCCATGATACTTACTTCTAAACAAATCTGGATTCTCTTCCCAGATTTGTTTTAATGTACACCCTTTATAAACTCCATTCAAACAAATATTCGAAGCATTATCTTGAGTACTAAAACTCCAAAATTGTCCTATTCCATCAGGAAATTCGTTATATTGGAAATAATTCTTAACCAAATTAACACCCCATAATGCAAATCTCCCAATTGGTTTAAAGAATAAAAGATCAGACATATTAATTACTTAAATCCTCTCCGTTAGAAGCAATCACTTTTTTATACCAAAAGAAAGATTTCTTTCGATAACGTTTTAAATCTCTTAAATCATCATCCGTACGATTCACAAAAACGAACCCATACCGTTTTCTCATTTCTTTATGACTGCTTAAGAAATCGATAGGTGCCCATGCTAAATAGCCTAAAACTTCAACACCATCTTGTTTAATCGCAAGCCCAACATTTTTAATATGTTCACGATAGTAATCAATTCTCTCATCATCTTCTACCGTTAAGCTACTATTTAATTCTTCATCAATCCCTATCCCATTTTCAACAATAAATAATGGCTTATGATATCGATCATATAATGTTTTTAATGTTAATCTTAAGCCCTTTGGATCAATATGCCATCCCCATTCATTCGTATTTAAATGTGGATTTCTTAATCTAGTTTGAGTTATATCTAAAATAGAATCGATTTCATCTTGAGAATTATCTGAAACATATCCTTGAGCAATCGAAGTTAAATAGTAACTTAAAGAAATAAAATCCAACAACTTAGAAGCATCTTTAATAATCCTTTGATCATCCTCATTAAGATTTAAACTCAAATTATGCCCTTTTAAATAGCTCAAATAGTAACTAGGAAATTCACCAAAAACCATAACATCCGTCGTCAATAAGTTATTGAAATTATTCGCAACATAAGCCGCATAAATATCCTTTGGATGTGAAGAATTAGGATAAATAACACCATAATTAATCATTCCAGAAACTCTCGCTTTAGGATCAACTGACTTAATTGTTAAAACAGCTTTAGCATGAGCTAATTGTGTATGCGATGTTAAAATGGAGTGATACTTTTGTATACTCATATTTTCAGGTTTTATAGACCCTGTGATAAGTCGAGGCAAATATTGAAACGTATTCATTTCATTATATGTAATCCAATATTTTACTTTACCTTTAAACCTATTAACTAATACTTCAACATGATGATTATACAAATCAACAACCTTTTTATTGAAGAAACCATTGTATTTTCTCAATAAATTATCAGGCATATCGAAATGCACTAATGATACTAC
>DASSDQ010000167.1:0-5681 GCA_035697025.1 Erysipelotrichaceae bacterium
CATTTTACCGTTCAACATAAAAAGATACATACTACTTTACTAATTCTATATACAGGAGCAGGCATTTCGATTTTTTCATTACCTTTGTTTTATACTTTAACAATGATTAATGTTGGACAAGGTGATGCATTCTTGATTCAAGCGCCATTCAATCAAACTGTTATTTTGATTGATACTGGATCACCTTATCAATATCGAGCGTTAAAAACGTACTTAGATGCGCAATCTATTAAGACGATAAATCATCTAGTAATTACACATGATGATAGTGATCATAGTGGTAATGTAGATAGTTTAAATAAGGATTTTGAGGTTAAAGAAATTGTATACAAAGGGAAAGATATTATTAATCAATGGATATATCTTGATTATCTAGAATTTAACCAAGTCTTTAAAGATGATAATGATTCATCACTCGTCTATTACACGAAATTATATGATAAAAGTTTCCTTTTCTTAGGCGATTTATCAGTTAATGGGGAATATAAGTTAATCGCAAACTATCCAACACTCGCAATTGATGTACTAAAGATAGGGCATCATGGATCAAATACTTCGACAAGTGATGAGTTGTTAAAGCATATAAAACCACGTGTATCGTTAATTAGTGTAGGTAAGAATAATTATGGCCATCCACACTATGATGTGATTAAAAGACTCAATGATTTCTTTATTACTCATTTTGATAGTCTTAATCATGGTGATGTGAAAATCATAATAACTCCATTTATTTGTTTTATTGTAAATTCAAACGATGAGTTGTTTATTTTATGAATAATCTTGTTTGTATAATGTAGTTTGATATGACATAATCAAATTAACTTAAGTAAGGTCACATAATGAACTTTAACACATTTGTAGAATTATTGGATAATGCGGAGTTTTTACTCATACTGGTTGTCATCTATGAGTTCAGTAGTATATTTCTTCGCAGATTTAAAAAATATCACTGGTTAATCCGTGGTTTTTTAATTGGACTTATTGGCATCGCTATCATGAGTGTTCCATATGAGTTCACAAGTGGTCTAGTGTTTGACACACGGTCAATATTGTTAAGCGCTACAGCGTTAATCTTCTCTACGGGTACATTGATTGTCAGTGCAGTGATTATGATACTATACCGTGTTTATATGGGTGGTGTAGGTGCATTAACTGGTGTGCTCGTCATAACATCCACTTCGATAATTGGCTATTTTTGGAAGAAGTATATCTTGAATATCTCGGACCGTCATAAATGGTTAAACATCTATTTCTTTGGAGTAATTACTCATATTGGGATGCTTCTCTGTATGTTTGCGTTACCATTTGAAACAGCGATTAATACATTGAAGGAATTATCTATTCCTGTCATGTTAATTTATCCGTTTGTGACTGTGTTTATTAGTATGTTGTTACTATCGCAGATAACACGAGATGCGAATGCTCAGAAGATAATTGAAGCTGAACAACGTTACCGTAATTTATTTGAGAATAAACACACAGTCATGTTCATCGTTGATCCTGAAACATCAACTATTATTGATGCGAATGCGGCCGCAGTACAAACGTATGGATATACTAAAGATGAATTTAAAAGAATGAGTATCAGTACATTGAATACGTTGAGTCCAGATGAAATCAAGAAAGCTATGCAAGATTCAAAAGATTTACGTAGAAATAGTTTTATCTTTAAACATCGTCGAAAAGATGGAAGTATTATGGATGTGGAAGTTGTAAGTGGACCAATTAATTTTGATAAGAAAATCTACTTATATTCGATCGTGATCGATGTGACAGAACGCGTTCAAGCACTAAAGGCATTAGAAAACAGTGAAAAACGCTTTAAAGTAGTTGTAGAGAATGCGCCAGATGCGATTTTTATTCAATCTAATAAACGATTTGCGTTTATAAATAATGCGGCATTAAAACTATTTAATGCGGAATCTCCAGAACAATTACTTTATACATGGATTATGGATCGAATTCATCCCGATTATAGAAAATCAGTAGAAGATAGACTTTATCGTTTGAATACATTAAAAGAAGATGTTGAGGCAGTCGAAGAAGTATTTTTAACAATTGATAATAAACCAATTGATGTGGAAGCAATTGCAGTACCAATCGTTATCGATAATACCGATGGTGCAATGGTATTTGCTCGCGATATATCAGAACGTAAGCAATTGGAACGTAATAAAATCGAATGGGATATGAAAATCCAACAGCAACAAAAACTTGAGGCAATTGGTACACTTGCAGGTGGGGTAGCTCATGAAATTAATAACCCAATTAATGGGATTATTAATTATGCGCAACTAATCGTAGATGATACTCAATCAGAATCAAGTAAGAAATACGCAGAGGCAATTATCCAAGAATCAGAAAGAATTTCTGAAATCGTACGAAATTTATTACAATTCTCACGACAAGAGAAACAATCGCATAGTTATGCGAGTGTTTATGATATTATCAATCGAACAATTTCGTTAATGAACTCAATGTTGAAGAAAGACCAAATAATTCTAGAATTAAATATTGATGAAAATTTACCTGAAACGAAATGTCGAAGTCAACAAATCCAACAAGTATTAATGAACTTACTAACCAATGCTAAAGACGCATTGAATGAAAAATATCCGAATTTTGATGAGAATAAAAAAATAATATTAAGTTGTAAATTCTCAGAACATGATAATAGACGATGGATTAACCTATCTGTTAAAGATTTCGGGAATGGGATACCACTAGAGAATCGTGAAAAAATCTTTGAACCTTTCTTTTCTACTAAACCAAAGAATTTAGGTACAGGACTTGGCCTATCGATCAGTCATGGGATTGTTCATGATCATCATGGCACAATCCAAATTGATACTGTAGAAGGACAGTACTGTGAATTTATTGTTGAATTACCCGTTGATAATGGTTGGGAGGTAATATCATGACTAAACATAATAAAATACTCGTTGTAGATGATGAAGAGAGTATTCGCTTAACATTAAGCGAGTTTCTTAGACGCGAAGGTTATGATGTTAACCAAGCTGAAAATGCGTCAGAAGCACTCGCATTAACCAAAGTAAACCAATATGATTGTATTATTACCGATATTATTATGCCTAAAATGACAGGAATAGAACTCTTGCAGGCAATTCGAGTAAATGATCAAAATTGTCGCATTATTATTATGACTGGTGAACCAACAGTTGATACAGCAATTCAAGCCGTACAAATGGGTGCGAATGATTATCTATCCAAACCCATTCGAAAAGATGAATTATTAATCAACATAAAGAAGAATTGTGAAATTAAGACGTTAATAGATGAACGAAATAATCTATTGATACAAAATCAAGCATATCAATCGAATCTTGAAGTACTAATTGAACAACGAACCAGTGAACTAAAGAAAGCGATGCAGAGTATCGTTTCACTCTTATCGCATGTTGTTGAGTTTAGAGACCCGTATACGGCAGGGCATCAAGTAAGAGTTGGTAATCTAGCCAGTGAAATTGCACGAAAATTAAACTATGATAATGAATTTATCGAATCGATACGTGTCATTGGATACATTCATGATATTGGCAAGATTGTTATACCTACAGAAATACTATCAAAACCTGGGAAATTATCTGAAATAGAATATCTATTACTTAGGACGCACAGTGCCAGTGGGTTCGACATGTTAGTGAATGAACAACTTCCTAAGAATGTTTCTGAAGCTGTTAATCAACACCATGAACGATTAGATGGAAGTGGTTATCCAAAAGGTTTAAAAGGGAACGATATATTAATTGAAGCACAAATTTTAATGGTCGCAGATGTCGTAGAGGCAATGTCCTCCCATCGTCCATATCGACCAGCATTAGGACTCGATCATGCGATAAATGAAATTAGAAATAATTCAGGTGTTCTATACAATAAAGAGATTGTTAATGCATGTATAAGTTTGTTTGAATCAGATAACTATCATTTAGATGACAAACAATATCCAATTCATTTACCCATATAAAACTATTTAATAAAAAAATGAAGGAAATCCGTGACCTTCATTTTTCTTTGGTATAATGGTTTTATGAATACACTAATCTACGGAAATGAGAGTTTTCTTCTCGAACAAGCCCTACATAAACGTTTAAAATCACTCGTAAACGTACAAGATACAATGAATACTGTTTTTTATGATGCGTCAAGTTCTAGCTTTTCAATATTACAAGTTATTGAAGAAGCTCAGACATTACCATTCTTCTCAGAACATAAAGTGCTTGTTATACAAAATTGCACATTTTTAACGCGTGGAGTAAATTTAAAAGAGAATGAAATAGCTGAACTACTCCAACATTTAGCACGTCCAATTGAAACATGTACAATAATTTTTATGCATGACAATGATAATTTAGATACACAAAAGAAAATAACCAAGAAAATTATTGAACTCTGTGAAGTTGATCATGTAAAGAAATTAGAAACGAATGAATTTAGACAATTCTTAATGGGTCTATTAAAAGAAAAAGGCATAAAAATGAATGGAGAAGCGTTTGAGGAGTTCTTGAAACGCATGGATAATAATATGTCTGTAAGTTATCATGAGACAGAGAAACTTGCACTATATGGAAATCAAATATCACTTGAAGATGTCGAAGCACTTATTAGTCGACCATTGGATAATGAAGCATTTCATTTAGTAAATGCCCTAATGGACAAAAACTTAAAACAAGCACTACATATCTATAATGATATGATGATATTAAATATGGAGCCATTATCATTCAGCGGATTAATAGCGAGCCAATTACGATTATTGTATCAAGTTGCGAGTCTTGATCGTGAAGGATATCATCGACAAGAGATGATTAACAAACTATCACCTGCGAACAATGTGAATGTATACCGTTTAAATAAAATGTTAACGTTAGCACGTCAAACTAGTCCAGAAAGAATCTTAGGCATATTGAATTATTTATCCAATTATGATCATCGTTCTAAAATTGGATTAGTAGATAAAAAGTTTGGATTTGAATTATTTCTAATTGAGGCAACACACTGATGGAATCACTGCGAGAATTATATAAAATAGGACCTGGTCCAAGTAGTAGTCATACGGTAGCGCCATGGCGAGCTGCAAATTTATTCAAAGAAAAATACCCAGATGCGGTTAGTTTTGATGCGGAATTATATGGTTCATTATCTTTAACAGGCAAAGGTCATTTTACCGATCAAATTCTAGTTAAAACATTCTCGCCTAAAATATGTAAAGTATACTTTAGACTCAATTGGGAACATCCTTTTGACAATGGTTTAATCTTTAAAGCCTATGATGTACGTAATACGTTATTAGGTTCTTGGACTGTTTTCTCATTGGGTGGCGGAAGTATAAAAGTTCTTGAAGAAGATTTCGACTTTCAGAAACAAGTTTATCCCCAACAATCAATGAATGAGATTATGGCTGAAGTTAAAGCGAATTATCATAGTATTCCTGAGTTTATTTTACATTACGAAAGTAATTTAGAACCGTATCTTGAATCGATGTTAGAAGGGATGTTTAAGGCAGTTCGCAGAGGTATTAATACAACTGGATTATTACCCGGATTATTAGAAATACCAAGAGTTGCGAAGTCACTCTATCTTCAAGCATGTGCTAAAGATGATGTGTATATTCAAAATCGCTTAAAGTTAGTAGCGTATGCCTATGCGAATAACGAAGAGAA
>DASSDQ010000168.1:0-10719 GCA_035697025.1 Erysipelotrichaceae bacterium
TGATGACAATTAACTCCCTTTTATGTATAATAAAACTTGCCTCTGGAGGATTGGCCGAGCGGTTTAAGGCACCATCTTGGAAAGGTGGCGAAGTGCAAGCTTCCGTGAGTTCGAATCTCATGTCCTCCGCCAGTCGCAAATAAACCCGCAAAACCTGCGGGTTTTTGTATGTTTTCACTATTATTGACTATACAAATAATTTTGATGATCATTTGAATACTCATGTCTTTAATCAGTGATGCTTAATTTCAATAGCAATTTTCCTTATATGAAGCAAAAGATCAGGGCTTAAATTTCCATGCATACACGAACAATTTAGGGGGAAGGCCATTTAAAAGAACTCATTGAAAATGGCTTCCCATGCCCAGGATAAATCGTTTCTATTTTTAAGTTCTTCAGTTTGTTGATACTTGCATTAAAGTCAGTTAGATCATCAATATAATTGAAACCTGCAAAATTGTAAAACAAGTCGCCACAAAATAATTCGCCCCCAGTAGCCAGTATTCCTATGGAACCCTTTGAATGCCCTGGAAGATGAAGGACTTCAGCACAGAAACCGTATTCGGAGAGATTTTGCCCATCCCCGATATAAAAATCTGGTTTAAATGTGTTGAAGTTACCTGGTTTGTTCAATCCGCTGAAAATCATAGTACTTATTCTGAAGGTTATCGAAATTTTGTCCGGTTTGAATTTTCTGTTCCATGACATATCTCCGTTTTCCACCATTCCTGAATCGCCAAGATGCATTGTAATTTTTGCACCATATTTTTCACGGAGATAAGCGGAATTGTCTGCGTGGTCAGAATCTCCGTGTGTTAATATGATAAGCGTAAGATTTCCAGGCATAACACCTGCGCTTTCAAGTTCCTTTTCAAGGTAGGCACGCTTGGATGAAAATCCTGTATCAATCAAAAGATAACTGTCACCTGCTTTTACAAGGTAACAATTCACTCCACCTAAATTGATAGTTTTTATTCCCAGTGTCATACTTTTCTCTTTTCGTGTAATTTTTACTTTTTTAACCACTGATTATTTAACGTTCAGTATATCGGTGATATTGCAGTTGGTTACCGATAATTATGTGCAGTATACCATAAGTATTTAGTTTATATGACCTTCCCCAAAGATTATTTCAATACAGAATAGAGTATTTATGCTCGGTTGATTTGAATAGTTCTTACCTCCAAAATTAGATCCAGATTGAAATTTTAATAGGTCGACTTTTGTAGAGTTACAATCAAAAAGTCGTATCATTACAACGATCGAACAGTCCACATCTTTTTGCATTGTATTGGTTGGGTATAAGAATGGGTACAATTTGAGAAACAAATAGAAACGATTAGAAAGGATATTGAGAGTATCTCATGTCCTCCGCCAGTCGCAAACAAACCTACTAAATAGTTGGTTTTCTTTTGTTTTATTGCGTTTTGACTTTACAATAACCATACAAACATATCAATCTGAAAGTTTGGAAATTGAAAAGAAATGGATAGTTCTTAACAAGTTAACTTATCTCAATATTGAAGACAATTTCGATAAAACCTCTCATGTCTTCATAGTAAATAACACATTTATTGTTTTGTAGAAAGTAATTAACTAATTTAGATAAGTAAAAATAAAGTTAAATGTTAATATTATGCATTTTACAAATAGACTTCGTTTTTCTCAACACACTAAGAACCTGAAACCTGATTAAATCTAAGATTTGTTCAGGTTTTTTCAACTGAATTTATTATTCAACTTGTGTTGTCAAGAAGAGAGGCAAAGTCATATGAGAAATCTGATCTTGAAGCTCTTCGATGTTGTCAATATGATGATCTTCATCATTCAATATTCCTTCTAGAACTTCACGGGTGGCAAAGTCATTCTTGTCACCTGCCATTTTGATTGCTGCGTTGTAGTCTACGATAGCGGTTTCTTCTGCTTGATGGTCAAAATTTAGTTGCTTTGAGACATCAGCGCCGATATGGATGTCGTTGAGTTTGCTGACAATAGGGAGTCCTTCCAGAAATAGGATTCTCGCGATGAGCATTTCAGCATGCTTCATCTCTTCAATAGCACGTTTTTCAAAGTGCTTGTGGAGTTTCTTATAACCCCAGTTTGCGTTCATTTCCGAATGAACTATATACTGATTGATACTACTTAACTCCGAAGCGAGAAGCGCGTTAAGAACGACGATTAATTCCTTGTTTCCATGCATTTTTATTACCTTTTCTTTCTTGACATCAGCTTATAGGCCGATGGCTAGTCCTAACCTCTAAATCGAAATCAACTCATTCAAGCTGGCGATCCAGTTTGTAAAAGCATCAAAGTTTCAAAAATGCGAGTAAATCTGTGTTGAGTTGGTCTGAATGAGTATAAGCGAGTCCATGAGGTGCACCTTTATAGATTTTCAGAATCGCGTTTTTGACAATTTTCGAGGATGAAAGAGCTGATGCACCGATTGGAACAATCTGATCATCATCACCGTGAATAATCAATGTCGGTATGTCAATTTTTTTCAGATCCTCTGTGAAATCTGTCTCGGAAAAAGCTTTAATACAATCATATGTATTCTTGTTTCCGGCACTCATGCCTTGAAGCCAAAAAGAATCAATCATACCTTGTGTAACCTTCGAACCCTTCCTGTTAGCACCAAAAAAAGGTCCGGAAGCAATATCTTTATATAACTGAGATCGATCAGCGAGAGAACCAAGCCGGATCTTATCGAACTCCTCAATTGGTAAACCACTCGGATTGGTTTTCGTTTTAAGCATTAATGGCGGTACTGCCGCGATCAGTGTAACTTTTGCCAGACGACTAGTACCATGACGGCCAATATAGCGAGCAACTTCCCCACCACCTGCTGAAAAACCGATCAAGATAGTCTCCTTTAGGTCAAGCGATTCAATAAGCTGGGCAAGATCATCAGCATAAGTATCCATATCATTACCATTCCAAGGTTGACTAGATCGGCCATGTCCGCGACGATCATGTGCAATACAGCGATAACCTTTTGAGGCTAGAAACATCATCTGTGCTTCCCAACTGTCCGAATTGAGCGGCCAACCGTGACTAAACACGATCGGTTGTCCACTACCCCAATCTTTGTAGTAAATTTGCGTACCATCTTTCATTAATAGTGTACTCATAATTAGTTTCCTTCTTTCATCGTCAATGATAAGTAGTTTCTTCTTTCGTACTTTGGATGTAAACCTATTGCTATCCAATTTAAGAGGTTTTGAAAAAGTGAGATATTTTAATAATTTCAAGCGCTTGGTTAGTTTTAGTCTAGTTAAGTGCGACAGATTATTATTGTCATTTAGCATTCAATCTGATTTTTAGCTATCCATTTTCTTAGACGTATCGTGCATCATTTCTTTGGATTTATTAGATTTATTTTTTGATTATTCATAGTATACCTTTTTCTCATTGTAGCACTCTAAAACAGAATAAACTGCTTTCTATATAATTCACATATACTCACACAATCCAATTATTGATTATATTTTTTCGTTTATAGATCTAAATTACTTGTAGGTTGTGGCACATTTATCATTATTCTTACAAGTTATTTATTAGATAATTTTAGTGCATATTTATTAAATTAATTCATGTAAATTGCAATAAGAATTTCAGATGAAATATTATAAAAAAACATCGTAATTTTATGAATATATTATAAAAATACACATATATTATTGTGTTAGAAAAATGGTTAGGGTTTTATTCTTATCTTATAACAATCGTAAATCATCCATAAGAAAAGGTATTTAACTTAATTCATTCTCAATTAATGATTTACAAATATTCATTGTTTGAATCATATTTATATAACGATTATATTGTGTAGATCCAATTTCATACTTACTTTGTGCTTTTTTGCATTTATGTATAATCGATTCTATTGGCGCAAGTGATTGTTTAATCTCTTCAATAGAGAAATCATGTTTCATTACTTGATTCGTTGTAGTTTCCATTTCTAATAAATCATTACATATCAATAATGCATTAATTCGATTCACTAATAATGTATGTTGAGATGTTCCTACTTTAAACTTTGGAAGAATCTCTTCACATTTTTTTACAATTTTTTCTATTTCTATTTTTGAATTTTTGTATTCTTCATGTGTGAAATTCTGCATAATTCCCCTTATTTAATTTTAATTAATTTATCTTTACTAAATCCTGCTAATAAGAATCGAGTAATTATTTTGCGATTTGTTAACCATGTAATCTGAACATTATTCTTCGTATTTTTCAACATTCTAGGAATAAAGAAGTGCGCAACTGTTTCAGGTTTATCCGCAAGAATATTAAATATTTTAATAAAACGATTATCCGATAAAACTTCAGATTTCTGTCCATTTTTATTCTTTGTAATAAAGTCTGTTAACATCATACCAGGTGATAATCGACCAGCTATAACATTTGTTCCTTTGAGTTCCTTTGCTAAACCTTTCATATAGTATGTTAAAGCATGTTTCGTTGTTCCATAATGAATTGTTTTAGATTGTATCATATTATTCGAACCTAATCCTTCCATACTATAGATCGCTCCAAATCCTTGTTTGATCATTTCTCTAGCCGCTATTTGTGATCCATAAATCATACCGATTAAATTCGTAGTAATAACGGATTTCGTATCCTCACAATCAATTTCCCATGAGAAAGCATGTTGAGAATTTTGTCCTGCATTGTTAATCCAAATATCAATGGTTCCCCATTTTTTCTTACTTTCATCCCATAATAATTGAATATTGTTTTCTAAACTTACATCACATGTAACGTAGATATAATTAGTCTTGAATTCTTCAAGCTGTTTAACGACCTCATCACTTAAACATTGACCTCTTCCAGATAAAGTAACATTGCATTTGTTTCTTAGAAATTCTTTCGCCATTTCTAAGCCAATTCCTCTTGTACACCCTGTAATCACAATATTTTTCATAAATTACCTTCCCTTTAAGAGATATTAGTTTATCGTCATTATCACAAAATAACTATAACATTCATAGAAAATATCTGTTATAATTTCGAACATGAGAATATCAAATTTAGGACCTTTATATATTGTTATAGCAGCTATTTTTTGGAGTTTTGGTGGTTTACTAGGCAAACTTATTCCATGGTCAGGCTTAACGATTGCCGCACTACGTGGAATTTTCGCGGCAATTACAATCGCAATTTATCGAAGAAATTATCGTTTCAAATTTAATAAACCAATTCTGTTAGCAGGCTTAAGTTTAACGATTACGACAATCTTGTTTATGCTCGCAAATAAAATGACAAGTGCTGCGAATGCGATTGTATTACAATATACATCCCCAGTTTTTATCATTCTTTTAACTCTTATTATTTATAAACAAAAGCCAAGAAAACGTGATATATTCGCAATTATCGGTGTAATTATCGGAATCGGTATCTTCTTCTTTGATCAATTCAAAAGTGGAAACTATTATGGGGATTTAATCGCATTAGCTTCTGGCTTAAGTTTTGCGGCTGTATTCTTTGCGAATAAACTACCTAATGCATCGCCAATCGATGCGACCTATTTAGGGAATCTATTAAGTATCTTCATATTACCTTTCATCTTCTTTGACCAAAGTTTTATTTCTAACCAAAGTCCTACCATTTGGTTATACATCATTTTAATGGGTGTCTTCCAACTAGGATTTGGTTATATATTCTTCTCACTTGGAATTAAACAGACTGCAGCGACAACATCCAGTATTATTGCTACACTAGAGCCAATTCTTAATCCATTTTGGGTATTCTTAATATTAGGAGAAGTCCCAACTCCACTTGCTATTATTGGTGGATTAATTGTTCTTATAACAGTGAGTGTATATAATACGATTGTGACTCGTGAAAACTATTCTAAAAAAACGAATCCTTCCACAAATATTTAGACATTAAAAGAAAACCATTTGGTTTTCTTTCTTTTATCTTACTTTACTCCACTTATTCCAGTTTCTAGAATCTCTAATTGCCATAATGTTTCTTCGTCTTTAACTAACTTCTCTACTCCATTAACGATTGTATTATACAATGCATCATAATAACGCCCATAATCACCAACTTCAGATACAACCTTTTCTTCATGGTAGTTCTTGTCATTATCAATATAGGTTAATGTCCCATATTCTTTAACATTATCTACACCAAATCCCACTACATTCGGCCATACAAACATCTTTAAATGTTCTTCTTGTTTATCTTTTGTTTCTTTAATAAACATTCCTTTTTTCCCATAAACAACATAACTAGGTCTTGGTTTCAATCTAAAGAAACTCGATTTTATGGATACTTTAAGGTTCCCATAAAACAAATCAATGTCAAAGTAATCATTTAATCTACCTTCTCCAAGCAATTGTCTTACATCATAAACTACACGATCTGGTTTTCCAAAAACAGATATTACTTGATCCAATGAATGACAAGCATGTCCATATAAGAACGAGTTTATCTTACTAAATGAAGTCGATTGTTCAGATCTCTCAGGTCTAAAATAGTCAAATGACATTTCGATTTCTTGTATATCACCAAGTACATTTGATTCAATTACTTTTTGAACTGTTAAGAGGTCACTATCAAATCTTCTGTTTTGATAACACTGTACAATTAAATTCTTCTCATTTGCGATCGCATAAAGTTCTTTAGCTTGTTCAATCGTTTCAGTAAATGGTTTCTCTACAATACAATGTTTGCCTGCCGCAAGTACCTTTTTAGCCATTTCATAATGTGCATTCGATGATATCGCTAAAACAACGATTTCCACTTCTGGATCATTTAATAGAATATCTAAATTATCCGTATAATCTATTCCATCTATTCTTGCCCAATCTGATTTGCTCAAGTCTCTCTGAAAAATAGTTTTTACCTTATACTGTTCTTTTCTTTGTAAAATATATGGTAATTGATATCGATTTGTACTTTTACCATTCCCAATTATTCCAATCGTTAATTGCTTCATAATCAACCTCATCTCAAATACAATTGTATAATGGTTTTCAACTTATCGCTATAATTAGCCTCTAAAAAATAATTAGATTAAGCAAAGTTCATTTTCAAAATAATGATTTTTGATTATCTAAATAAAATTGGAAATATAAATGTGACAAATGCAGCCCAAATACCATAGATTGGTAGATACTTTGTTACGGCATTCTGCACAAACTCGATTTGATTATTATTTTTTAGATAACCGAAATACGCTAACATTATCCAGATTAAATTAATAAATATTATTATATTTATCCCCAAAACTGCTATTCGATTGGGAGTAATTCCATAAGATGTTAATCTAAATACTATTGCAGATAATGCGATTGTATCAATTATCAGTGCAATAATAATTAAGACAAAATTAATCACATCAGATATATTTTTATTATTCGATTGACGCTCTGTAATTGAAAATATTGTGATTAGTAAAACTAGAATTAATATGACATTAAATGTTAATAAGAAATCTCGATCAATAAATGGATTCTTTCCAATTATAAGTACTGTAATTAGATAAACAATTAAAGTGATCAAAACTAATGGGCTGAATATTTTCGCAATATAGGGAGCAATATTCTTCGTTAAGTTAATGCTTTTAATTACTAAGAACGTCGCAACAAATAACAATGATGAAGCCCCAATTAATACAACATTTGAGAAATAAAACTCCGCAATATCTAAATCAATTACACTGAATAACTGCATAGTAATACCAGTTAATATAATTCCACTAATTGCCATAATCGCATACAAAATTAAGAATTCTCCATTAAACTTCAAATAGGATAATCTTGCACTACCAGATTTATACTCGTTCCCAACAAATGCTAATCCTATAAGCAACCATAATAAGATAGGTAGATGTAAGTATGACAATATAATACTGTCATTTATATTGTTCGAAAGTAGATTGACATACACAATTATGATAGTCAAAGCACTAAACAAAATTAAACTTAGCTTTTTAGAAGGCTTATTTGCTAAGATAAAATATGTTAATAATAATGGTACAATACCAAATACTAAATTTATTGGATCAATCATACCTAAATCAATAAAATGGTATAAAACGCGTGTCACAATTCCAGATATAAATGCAAAAATTCCCATTTGTATTAAGTCATTCGTTTGAATATTAACTTTCTTTGATGGTAAAGATTGTTCATAGTTTAAGCGAACATTCCAAACCTTTAATACATCCGATTCTGGTACTAATTTTAATGCATCATGAAACAACTGTTTAAAACTTAACGGGTTTTCACGATATAGTTTCTCAAGTTCAAATGGATTATTTAAATGCTCTATAACTAAATTACGATTCTCCATATTTTTCTCCTTATTGTAAGATGAATAAATTGATCATCCAATAAACTAAAAACATTATATCTCTTTATTTATCGTTTATCAATAAGTATTTATTGTTTAAATCATATAAAACGTATATTTATTAATTATCTTACATAAAATCTCATTGATTAATATAGATTATCAATCAATTAAAAAAGGAATGTTATTTCTAACATTCCTTCAAGTTTAATCTCTTACCATTTACCCTTTGCTATATGACCAACAATTTCTGCTTTACAGTATTGTTTCATCAATAAAGCATGTGCTTTAGCACGTTTGAAAATATTAACACATGATGGATCTAAATTATCTTCGATTCCAAGATTCGCAATATCTTCAATTTGATTAAATAAATCGATTAATTCAATATGCAAATCATTCGTATACTCACTTCTTGTGACTTTTTCTGCATCTTCTGCAGCCATTTCATGGTATTTTTCTTTTGGAGCACCACATTTAGGACATTTATCTTCTAATTGTCCTTCTTCTAATTCCATTCCACATACTTCGCATTTATAGAGTTTTTCCATAGATATCTCCTTCTTTAATTTGAGTATAACATAAGTACTTAATCAAATTAAATATACAAAGGATGTTTATAATCAATATAAAAAATCTCAATAATGTAGATAGTGTTTTATCATTACCTATATAAGAGAGATTTTATGTTTAATTTGCTTATTGATTAATATGAATAAGAATCGAAACACCAATTAAAACAGTTAGTATTCTATGTACCCAAATCCACCATGAAGGTCTCGGCTTCTTCATTACTTTATCTCCAATGAATCCTGCCCCAACATTTAAGATAAATAAACTTCCCGTCATATACCCGGTTAATGTTTCATTATCCGCAAAGAACTGCCAACCTGTTTGGATATAAGAATGAGTTAAAATTAAAATAATTGCGGCATAACCAAGAAAAGGATGAATTGTTTTGTTTAATGCCATTACTTTCACTAACGTTTTATAGAACTTCGATTTTTTATCTAGTTTCTTTGAATTAACAACGAAATATGCTTTAAGCACATATCTAAATCCTAACAGTATGAATAACCCAATTAATAATAAACCAGTTAACTCGCCTAAATCAGATCGTTCAAAGTTCATATATTATTCCACAATCTTTCCAACAATAGTGAATTGTTTTAGGATATCATATCCATGAGGTGCACCTGAAATAAATTCAGATAAATCTCTTCCAGCAGACATACCTTGTTCATGATTTCCATCTAACCATTTACGGTTACCTGTTACTTCATATACATTCCCATCGATTGCCACAAAAGCCTTTGCGCCATCTTTTCCATCAAACTGTGCCAATTCTTCAATTGTCATTAGTAATAATCCTGTTTCTGCATCAATCGTTAATCCTGTAGCTTCATCAATCGTAGAATCTGTATTTGGTGTTTCAGGTTGATTTACAACCGGTGTAGATGTAGTACATCCAAATAAGAATACACTTAAAACAATCAGTAATATAATTTTCTTCATATGATTTCCTCCATCACAAATTTCTTTAATTAGTGAAACTATACGCTCTGAATATGATTAAATCAATTAATTAGCTTTTAAATAAAGGTTTTTAGTCAATCGGTTTAACTAATAAGATTAGTTGATTAGATTCGATTGATATGTTAATATCACTCAGGATATATTATTTATTCGTATAAAAATGGAGGTCCACATGGATTTAGAATTATTAGAAGAAGCTGGTTTAAAAAAAGTAAAATTAAGTAAAAGTGAACCTTTTAAATATTTCTTAAGAGCTGTAATGGCTGGTTTTTATCTTGGTGTAGCAAGTATTCTATCTTACTCATTAGGTAGTGTTGCGGCACAGATTGATCCAATGTTGGGAAAAATAGCATTTGCGTCATTATTTGGACTAGCCTTTATTCTTTGTGTATTCTTAAATGCAGAATTATTTACTGGAAATTGCCTAACAACTATTATTCCTGTTTATACAAAAAAACTTAAATTCATCGATATTTTACCTAATTGGGTAATCTGTTACTTTGGTAATTTCGTTGGGGCAGGTATCATTGGTTTCTTATTTATCCAAAGTGGTTCTTTATCCCATATATTAATCGATTACTTAGAATCAATTCTTGTTTATAAACTCGAGTTTGATATTACTCAACTATTTATTCGTGGTATTTTGTGTAACTTTATCGTATGTATCGCAACATACTTATCGTATAAAATGAAGAGTGAAGCCGCAAAAGTAGTGGTATTCTTCGCAGTAATCATTGCGTTTGTACTTCCAGGGTTTGATCATAGTATCGCAAACATGGTAACATTCACAATGGGCGCGACAGCTTTCGGTGTAAACTTAAATTATTTCCAAGTGTTTATGAATCTACTTGTATCTACTTTCGGTAATAT
>DASSDQ010000169.1:0-16445 GCA_035697025.1 Erysipelotrichaceae bacterium
TTAAGTGGTGGTTTATATGCACTACTTGGCGTTATGTTAGTTTATCTCTATGAGACAGGATTAATACGTCAACCGATGATACAAACACAAGTATTGCGAATGGTGTTTATGAATGTATTAATCAACTTCTTACCAAATATCAGCGTATTAGGACACTTAGGTGGCTTAATCAGCGGCATTATGATTGGTATTATCTGTGCGAAAAAACCATCTTGGGCAGGGTTACGAAAACATGGCATGATCGCGTTAACTTTAATGAGTCTATTTCTAATCTATTTTGGAGTTTCATATCCTAAAACAGAACCTTATTATGTATTAACGGATGAAGAAGTTATAAAGATTGCGGATGAAGTTGGATTAGGTTTCTATGCGGATCAATTAACTACGTCACTAAATGAATATTATAGCGAGGTTGCACAATGAAGCGAGACAATGTACTAAGCTGGGAAAGCTACTTTATGGGAATTGCCCATTTATCAGCATTACGATCAAAAGATCCTAACACTCAAGTTGGGGCTGTTATCGTGGATGAAGATAAGAAAGTAGTAAGTATTGGATATAATGGTTTTCCAAAAGGCTGTGATGACGATGCATACCCTTGGACAAGCGTTGGTTCAACGCTTGATTCTAAATATGCCTATGTTGTACATGCGGAACTCAATGCGATTTTAAATAGTCCAAGATCTGTAAAAGGTTGTACAATCTATGTCTCATTGTTTCCATGTCATGAATGTGCTAAAGCAATCATTCAATCAGGTATTACCGGTATTGTATATGAATCCGATAAATACGCTGATAGTGAAAGTGTACAAGCAAGTAAACGTATGTTAAATAGCTCTGGTGTAACTTTACGCCAAAGTGCGAAAAAGGTTAATATAAATGTAAGCGAGAACTAGAGGTTCTCGCTTTTTTGTGTATTTTTGAAATGTGTCTTGGCAACAAGATTTAATTTATCTTTACCGAATTCTTTAACAAAGCGTACAATCGCATGATCAACAAGTTCTCCAGATCCTTTAGGAAACGTGAAACCATATTTCTCTTCCATCTTATCCCAAACCAATAAGAAGGTATATCGTGCAATTATCGATGCACAGGCAACCGCAAGATATTTACTCTCAGCTTTTGTCTCAAAGTGCAATGTACGTATAACATCTTTCTCATTCTTGAGATAATTGTAATATAGATTTTCTGGCGTAAACTGATCCACAACATTCAATTTAGGAAGCTGTTTAATCTTCTTCTCTAAATGACGATAGGCTTGGTTATGTAACAGCGCTTTAATCGCGTTAAGATTGTATTGTTGGTGTATCTGATTATACTTAACATTATCGACAATTAATGCACTATGCGGTAATACTTAGATTAATTTAGGCGCAATCTTTCGAATCGTAGGATCATCCAATTGTTTAGAATCTTGAATAAACTTCGAATCGATTTTACTTAATAATTCTTGATTAACATAACATGCGACAACTACGACTGGTCCAAAATAATCACCGGTCCCAACTTCATCACTGCCACTATGCTCATTAATTATTGGTTGAAACATGGATTGATAAGCAGACACATCTTTCCCTTGGAATACAGCTTTCTTTGACTTATACAATGTGATCTTACAATCACTTAACGTAAAAATAGCGTCGATTGTCGCATTATCTGATTTTTCCATATTCGAAAAGTTTGATTTTTTTAAATCTAATATTTGTTTGTCCGTTAAAGTTATCGAGAATACAGCCATGGACCTATTTTAACATAGGTTTGAATTTAATCCCATTATCCATTAAACTAAAGAAGAGGTTTTAACAATGACATTTCCAGTAACATATATTCCATATCTCAATATCGTACTCCTCGTGATCATCGTATTTTTCGCTTGGCGTGCATTTCATAAAGGTTTTCTAATTCTATTCTTAGAAACCGTTAGTTTAATCGTCGCGCTAATCGTAGCTGGACTACTCGCTAAACCATTAGCTCTCGCGTTACCATTGTATTCAGTGGATGAAGTTTTATTAAGCTTACCCTTAATCGGTAATCTATTCTCAGTACAAATTAATACCTTTATTTGGTTTATTGTCCTATTTATCGTTATTAGCTTAGTCTTATGGTTATTACGTCCATTATTTCATGTGATTGGTAAAATACCTGTTATTAAAGGAATTAATCATATATTCGGATTACTCTTTGGGGTAATTCAAGCGATTGTGCTTATCTGGGTATTAAGTTTAATCTTATTAACTCCACTCGTTAAGAATGGACAACAGGTTGTTCAGAATAGCGCATTGAAATACTATGATGTATTAACACAAGTAATTGTCATAAATACAGATATAAAAGAAATCAGTATTTTAAAAGTAGTATCAAATGGATCAATAAACGATGAAGATCGTGAAAATATTAAAACATGGTTAATTGATTCTGGACTTGAAAGCCCAGAAAAAGAAGTGGTGTATAAGATTCTCGTTCGTGATCGTTTAAGTGACCAAGATATTGAAGTGCTAAAAGCATGGTTAAATGAACATCAAATTGAACAAGCTAAAATAGATGCACTTCTAGAAAGATTTAAATAAAATGAGTTGGGATGTATTAGAGTATCCATTAGTCTTAGAAGAAGTATCACGTTACACACAGTTCTCATTATCGCGAGAATTGATTTTAAACTTAAGTCCGCAATATAAACCTTTGTGGGTTATCCGTGAGAACCATCGTACAGAAGAGGCGATGGAGTTTTTACGTATCGCAGGTTCATGTCCGATGGCAGGAATGCGTGATATCTTTACACCATTAGAAAAGGCGAGTAAAGATATTACACTTGGCATCGAAGAATTGATGGAAGTAGCGGTATTTGGTAGAGGCTTATCACTCGCAAAATCGTATTATCAAAAAGCCGAAGTAAAAAAAGTTTATTTAGCTGATTTATTTGATTCAATCCAAGAACATACACGCGTCAGTATCGAAATTGAGAAATGCATTAGTCCAAGCTTAGAAATGTTGGATAGTGCATCATCCACTCTAAAATCAATACGTACACGTTATCGTAAAGCCCTTAGTGATCGTGAACAAGTAACGCAACGTTTTATGCATCAAAACGCATCTAAATTATCAGATTCAATCAGTGCGATTCGTAATGATCGTGTTGTCGTATTGGTTAAGTCAAGTGAAAAGAATAGTTTTGGTGGATTAATTCATGGTGAATCTGCGTCTGGTTTATCTACGTATGTAGAGCCACCTGTATTGCTCGATTTGAATAATAAAGTAAGTTTGTTACTTGAAGAAGAAAAAGAAGAAATAATACGTATTTGTAAGGAACTAAGTCACTTAATCAAACCGATTAGTGAAGACTATATTAACGCACTCGAAACAATGGCACTTATTGATAGTTATTTTGCGCGTGCACGTTTTGGGGAAATCCATCAAGGCAGAGTTGTCGAGTTAACCGATGACTCACGTATTTATTTCAAAGGTGCTAGACATCCTTTAATTGATCCAAAGTTTGTCGTAGCGAATACCTATCATCTTGAATCATCCCATCCTGTATTATTGATTACAGGGCCGAATACAGGCGGTAAGACCGTTAGCCTAAAAATATTAGGGCTTTTCTGTTTAATGGGTTACAGTGGCATTCCTGTGCTTGCGGATGAAGCTTACTGTCCTATGTTTGATCAAATTTTCGTAGATATCGGGGATGATCAATCCATCGTCCAAAGTTTATCAACATTCTCTGCACATTTATCTAAATTATCGACCATCTGTGATCAAGCTACATCTAAATCACTCGTTCTTTTAGATGAACTCGGTGGCGGAACAGATCCTCAAGAAGGGGAAAGTTTAGCGATTGCGGTACTTGATTATCTTAAACATAAAGGGGTCAAGGTTGTCGCAACAACCCATTACTCTAAGCTAAAAGAATATGCGCTTAAGAGTAATGATGTTTTAATGGCATCTGTTCAATTTGATATGGAAGCCATGCGTCCAACATTTAAATATTTAGAAGGAATTGCAGGTCAATCGTATGCGTTTGAAATCGCAGCGCGTTTTAATCTGAATCCAAGTATTCTTGAACAAGCACTACAACTAAAAACAGAAGCGAAGAGCGAACAAGCCTTACTCCAAGAAAAACTTGAACGTAAGATGATTGAACTTAAACAGTTCGAAGAAACACTCTTGTCCCAACAAGCTGAACTTAATGAGTTGCGTGCTAAATTGATTAAACAAGAAGAATTATTTAATCAAGATAAAGAAAAACGATTGAACAAGGCAAAAGAAGAAATCGATGCCCTCATTGAAACAGCACAAGAAGAAGCACAAGAAATATTAGATGAAATGCGTGCACAGAAACAAGCACCGATTCATGAACTTATCACTAAGAAACAACAAATTGATGCGAAACGTTTAAAAGTTAAACAAGAACCAAGCTTAGAAAACATTGAAATAGGGGATTGGGTTAAACTACGTTCCACAAACCAACAAGGACAAGTTATTCAGCTAAAGAAGAAACAAATCGTTGTGAATATCAATGGTATCCGTATGGAAGTAAGTACATCACAAGTGATGCGTGGTGAAGCACCTAAATCTGTTAAACAAGTTTCAATTAAACATGAAACCGTTGCCTCAGTACCTTTAGAATTAAATGTAATAGGATATCGAGTCGAAGAAGCACTTCCTTTAGTTAGCCAATACATTGATAACTGTTTACGTGCTAAAATGCCTTTTGCACGTATCATTCATGGTCATGGGACAGGGGCACTACGTCAAGCTGTACATACACTTTTAGCAAAACAAGATCGCATCGATACCTATCGATTAGGTGGACAAGGTGAAGGTGGCGTTGGCGCAACAGTTGTCACATTTAAGAGTCAAGTATGAACAATGTAAACCTAAAAGATAAACTTTCGACTTTACCAATGGAACCTGGTTGTTACATCATGAAAGACAAAGATGGCACAATCATCTATGTTGGTAAAGCTAAGAAATTAAAAAACCGTGTTAACCAGTATTTCATGGGAGCACATGATTATAAAACGACAAAACTCGTAAGTCAGATTGCGGACTTTGATACGATTGTGACATCAAATGAAAAAGAGTCACTGATCTTAGAAATCAATCTAATCAAGAAACATCGACCTCGATATAACATTATGTTTATGGATGATAAATCGTATCCATACATTAAAATAACCCAAGAAAAATATCCAAAGTTAACCGTTGTACGTGAACAGAAAAAAGATAAGAAGGCCAATTATTATGGTCCTTTTCCAGATGCGAGTGCAGCTCATAATATGGCTAGTTTACTCAATTCGATTTATCCTTTACGTAAATGTGGAATCCTACCGAAGAAAGTATGTTTATACTACCACTTAGGTCAATGTTTAGGACCTTGCGAGTTTAAAGTTGAAGATGATGTGTATCCGAATATGATCAAAGAAATTGTACAAGTTCTAAAAGGTGATGATAAAGCTTTAAGAATTCGTTTAAATGATCAAATGAAAAGCGCTACTGAGACAATGAACTATGAAAAGGCCATGATTTATCGTGATTTCTTACGTTCTCTTGATCATGTCTTAGATAAACAAAATGTAAATAACGAAAATCGGATTGATCGAGATGCGTTTAACTATTATGAAAAAGATGGCATGTTGACGATTACCGCTTTAATCGTCCGTGGTGGGCAATTAATGGATCGGCATCTATTAACTCAAGTCTTAGTCGATGACGCTTCAGAGAGCTTTGAAAACTTTATCCTACAGTATTATGAATCACAACCTCTACCAAAAGAAGTTTTAGTCCCATCCACCTTTGATACAACGAATATTAGTTCGATATTAAACGTAAAAGTCCTTCAACCACAACGTGGTGAACTTAAGAAGTTAATGGATTTAGTCCTTATCAATGCGATGAATCATCATCGCCAACACTCCACTATTATTAAAAAGAATAATGAGCTACAAGACAAAGCACTAAATGAACTTAAAACCAGATTGAATTTAGACTCTGTTAATCGCATTGAACTTTACGATAACTCCCATATTTCAGGTCAATTCGCATCAAGCGCATGTGTTGTGTTCATGGATGGAAGTCCAAGTAAGAAAGATTATCGATTATACAATCTACACAATGGCGCAGATGATGTGAAAAACATGGAAGAAGTTATTTATCGTCGTTTCTTACGTGCAATTAAAGAAAATCAAACTTTACCGAATCTTATTCTCATGGATGGTGGTTATACTCAAGTTCAAGCGGCCATTCGTAGTATGGAGAGTTTAGATATACATGTACCTATCTATGGCTTAGTTAAAGATGATAAACATACAACATCTGCCTTAATGGATAAATATGGTGATCGAATTGAACTCAAAGACCAACAAGAAACCTTCTTCTTACTCAGTCGTATGCAAGATGAAGTACATCGTTTTGTCTTATCGCATCACCAAAAACGTCGTTCAAAAGCACAAACACAATCTATCTTAGAAGAGATCGAAGGAGTCGGACCAAAACGTCGTTTAGCACTTCTTAAAGCATTCAAATCAGTTCAAGGTATATTGGATGCGCCAATTGAAAAACTTGAAGAAGTTGTTGGGAAATCACTCGCAAAAGATTTACAGAAACGTATTAAAGAAAAAAGAGAAATGGTATAATACACACATTATGACAATTGGAATCATCGACTCAGGTCTCGGTGGATATAGTATCTATCATGCCTTACATCAAGCTTATCCTAAAGCATCTTTTCATTTTTTAGCTGATCAAAAAAACGCACCTTATGGAAATAAAACATCTGAAGAAATTAAGGCTATAGCGACTAAAAATATCGCATGGTTTAAAGCGAATGGAATTAAAGAAATTGTAATCGCATGTAATACGATGAATGCAGTCGCTCTTGATTACTTAAAACAAACATTCCCAGATATTAAATTTCATGATGTAGTGTATCCTACCGTTAAACAACTTAAAGAATTAAACCTAGACTCAATCTTAGTTGTCGCAACCCGTCTTACCATACAAAGTGATATCTACGCAAAAACGATTCATTCAATGTTTCCAAGTACTGAAGTTAGAAGTGTAGCGTTACCTGAACTTGTCGCAAAAATTGAATCACTAGCGAGCCAAGATGATATGGTAAATTATCTAAATGAATGTCTTAATCAAAAGGATGTACAACACCAAGGTTTAATTTTAGGTTGTACGCATTATCCTTTAGCGAAAAATGCTTTTGAAACAGTATTCAAGCATACGATCATCGATTCCATCGATGTAATGATTCAAATCTTTAAAGATAAACAACTTGAAGAAGGAATGAGTTATTGTTTTACAACGAAAGATAGTGATTTTGCGAAACACCAAGTCGCTGAACTCTTTCAAATCAATGAAGAATTTACTAAAATAGAAGTATAGGTGAATTATGATCTTAGTGGTAATTAGTGACAGTCATGGTAGAAATGAAGTTTTTAGTCAACTCAGAGAAATGTACCCAACAGCCTCTGCGTATCTTCATTGTGGCGATAGTGAATGTCCAGCTTCTGAACTCGATGGTTTTGTAAGTATCCAAGGGAATAACGATTTGTATTTTGATTATCCTAAACAAATCATTCTTGATTTGGATGGTATTCGTGTTCTTCTAATTCATGGTCACCAATATCCAATGTATGCCGTGACAGAAAAGCTGATTGAAAAAGCAATCAATGAAGATTGCCAATTGGTTTTATATGGTCATACCCATGTCTATAAAGTCACTCAATACAAAGACATTGTATTAGTTAATCCAGGATCAATTCATTATAATAGAGATGGAAGTGATCCAACCTATGCGATCGTAACCATCTTAAATGGAAAGATAGATGTAGAACGTAAAACACTACCACGTGAACATAAATCAAGAAAATGGTTTTGAATCTTGAAAAGGTCTGGTTTATTTGTTAAGATAATACAGCGTTGTCCTTGTAGCTCAGCTGGATAGAGCATACGCCTTCTAAGCGTACGGTCAGGGGTTCGAGTCCCTTCAAGGACGCCAATTGTAATTAAATCCTTATTCTATAAGGATTTTTTTATTATTTAAAGTTAAATTAATGGTTATTTGATATACTTATTTTAATAAAATGGGGGACATACAATGACTGGTTTTCTTGTTTATACGGTATTTGGATTTATATTTTTTGGATTATTAATGATAATTTTAAAATATGTCATAAAATCCGCAATCATAGAAGCACATCAAGAAATAAAAAAATAAACCTGTAAAAGGTTTATTTTAAAGTTCAGTTCCACATTCTTTACAATATTTCGCATCTTCATCATTCAAGGCTTTACAGGATTGACAACGAATCTTAACCACTTCTTTAGAATCCGTTTTAAGATCAACTTCATCTAATACATCATGTAACATTCCACCAACTTGAGTAGAATAAGGCTTTAAATCCTCACGAGCTTGTTTAGGATCTAATATTAATCCAGAACCAGCTTTACCTTTTAATCCAATATTAGAAATAAATTGACCAATAATGATTAACACAAAGCCAATAAAACTATTTGCCATAGGATTCCTTGACCCATCCATCATTCCACCAAGTATACCAAATGGATTTAGAAATGCGGCAAAGAATACGGATAGGAACAAGATGAAACCTATAACTGTAATTCCATTCCCAACATAGTACATCATCTTGCGTTCTTTTGAAATCTCTTTACTCATGTGCTTCTTCCTTTAATTTAAATTTTAGATTTACAGAGAAATGTTCTATTTTACGACCATCACGAACAACTGTTGCCGGAGTTACATCGATTAACTGATCAAGTTTATCATTCACTTTATTCATATCTAAGCGTGGGATATATCCGATAAGTTTTTGTTTAAACATAACTTGTGTCATATTAATCCCAGACTTTGACTTTTGACTTAATTCAAGAATACTATCATCAACTAATTTGCGGATAATACCTTGAGATGCCCAACTATCAATACCAATAACTCGTAACTCAACAATCTCAAAAGGGGTAGATTGACTAAAATCTTGTGTATCTTGGTTATTTGATTTTTCACTTTCATAGGCATTCAACTTAATTTCTTGAGTAAGAGTTAAATTTGATTGAACTGGTTTAACTTCTTCAAGAAGTGTGGGTTCAACTACGAGCGGTTCTTGAAATATTGGCTCATCTTGAATGATTTTAATCGCATCCAATTCACTTATTTCAATATCAAGGTCTTCTTGTGTTTCAACTGGTAAATCTTTAACTGGATTTGTTTGTGTACGATTAGACTGTTCCAATTGATCAAATTCGGATTTCCGATTTTTTGGTTTTAATGCGAGTGGGAGTAAGAATAAAAAAGTTCCAAGTGTTAATAAAACAAAGGATCCAGCTAGATATAAGCCAAGCATAAGTGTTTCATATGAATCAAAATCATTGAAAACAGTATAAGTTAGGTAGATACCAGCTAAAAATAAGAGTAAACCAACGAGTGACGATAGAATTTTCATAAGATTATTTTAACACAAGCATCAAGCGATGCAAGTAAATGGAAAGTGTGGCATAATATTAAGGATGGAAGAAAATTACTATGAAAATCAGATTCGTCTGATAAAAGAAAAGATTGAAAACGCAGAATGGGATGAAGCATATGCGCTAGTTTTAGAAGAACTTAGTATGCCATATGTACCTAAATTGGCTCATGATCAACTTAAACGCTTAGAAAGTGAAGTAAAGGCGAATTTTAAGTTAAATCAAAAAGTTAATATCATTCAAGATGAAGAAGAATTAAAACAACTCCTAAAACAAGATGAAATGGCTCAATTAAAAGCATTAGATCAAATGAGTCGATTAAACCTAAGACAATATGATACACTCGTTCAGGATACATTTAATCAACTAAACGATCGCTTATTCAGAAATCTTTTAATTCGTATTTGTATCGAACAACAACTCACAGATGAATTCAGTTTTATGGATGATGGGGTTGAATATGCGTTTATTCCAGCAAGTCTTTGTTTACCTGAAGATAGTGAAGGAGTAGAAGGGGCAATCAAACTTCTTTCAGAGTGGTTAGATCAAAATCCTTCCTTATTAAATCTTTGTATCGAGAAAGTTCATTACGAAGCGTTAATGGCACTCCCTGTCAGTTATAGTGAAGATGAAGCGGATGAACTCGCGTTTACAATATTAGAAGAAACATTCTTACAAATCTCGGATAAAACAGAATGGGAACAGTTTAAAAGAGAACATAATTTAGGTAATATCAGTCTTAGCACTCATTAGTTGACAGTGCTAATAACTGTGTTATAATATACAAGCAACAAGGAGGTCCTTATGAAAACTACATGGACAATGATTGAAAAAACAAAAGGTGAATTAAAAGTCGACATCGAAGGCGATGTTTGGCAAAATGCTCAGAAAAAAGCATTTAATAAATTAGCGAAAGACGTACAACTTCCTGGTTTTCGTAAAGGGAAGGCTCCTTTAGATCTAGTTAAAAAACAAATCGCTGAACAAAACATTCTAGTTGAAGCAGTTGAAGCAATTGCACAAGAAGCACTTGATTTAGGGTTAGAAGAACACAAATTAAATCCAATCACTCGTCCTGAACTTGGTATGGATGCGATTAGTACTGAAAAAGTAAGTGTTAAATTTACATTTGAAGTATTAGGCGAAATCAAACTAGGCGAATATAAAAATTTAGGTATCACTAAGGAAGTTGCGATTGTTACTCCTGAAGAAGTTGATGCTAAACTAGAAGGTTTACGTGCTCAATTTGCGGAACTTGTTTTAAAAGAAGAAGGAACTGTTGAACTTAAAGATACAGCTGTTATTGATTTCGAAGGCTTTAAAGATGGTGTAGCGTTCGAAGGCGGTAAAGGTGAAAATCACGCATTAGAAATTGGTTCAAACACATTTATTCCTGGATTTGAAGAAGCATTAATCGGTATGAAGAGCGGTGAAGAAAAGGATGTTACATTAACATTCCCAGAAAACTACCAAGCTGAGCATTTAGCTGGACAAGAAGTTGTCTTTAAGGTAAAAGTGAATGAAATCAAGTCAAAACAATTACCTGCTTTGAATGATGATTTTGTTAAAGAAGCTGATCAAAAAGACATTGAAACATTAGATGCTTTAAAAGCTAAGTTTGAAAAAGATATTTTAGCGGACAAAGCGAAGAAAGCTGAAGATGATTACAATAATGCATTATTAACACGTGTTGTGGAAGGTTCAGAACTTGAAGTTCCTCATGTATTAATTGATGATGAAACAAATACAATGTTAGAAGACTTTGCGAATCGTCTTCAACAACAAGGTTTCTCATTGAAACAATACACAGAATTAACAGGTCAAACTGAAGATGATCTACGTACACAAATGCATATCGACGCTGAAGGCAAAGTGAAAGTACGTTTAGTACTTGATGCGGTTGCGAAGGCAGAAAATATTACTGTTACACATGAAGAAATAGACAACGAATACAAGACGATAGCTGAAACCTATCAAATGGATTTAGAACGTGTTAAACAATTAGCACCAGAAGGAACAATCGCATATGATTTACGTTTACGTAAGGCATATGACATTATTCGCGAATCCAATCAATAGATAAGACGCTAAGCGTCTTATTCCTTCTCAAGGAGGTTAAGATGGAAAAATTAGAATTAAACATCCCGGTCATTGCGACACGGGGCGTCCTCATCTTCCCAGGACAAGAAGTCATGATCGAAGTAGGACGAGACAAGAGTATTAATGCGGTAGAAGAAGCGATGGCGTACTTTGATGGACAAGTGTTTATTGTTAGTCAAAAGGATGTCTTAGTGGATGATCCACATAGTCAAGATTTATATACTATGGGTACCTTATGTCGTATTAAAACAACCAAGAAAAAAGAAGGCTTCTTAAGAGTTACATTCGTAGGTGTTCAACGTGCAAGTATCATTCGCTTAAGTGAAGATGATCGTATGTTATTCGCTACTGTGAAACCAGAAGTTGATGTACATGGGGATAACCTAGAAGAAATGGCGCTCGTTCGTCAAATCGCAAAAGGGTTAGAACAAATCACGAATATCGGACAATCATTCCCACCTGAAGTATTTAGCCAATTAACTAAAGGCGTTAGTGCGGAACAATTATCGGATCAAGTAGCTCAATACTTCCCAATGAATTTAGATGAACGTCAAGGTTTATTGGAAGAATTAGTGTTAAATCAAAGATTATTGTTAATTATTTCAAATCTTAAAAAAGAAAAAGAATTAACCAATATCGAACAAGGCATTAATGAAAAAGTTCGTGAACGTATCGAAGAAAATCAACGTGAATATTATTTACGTGAAAAACTACGTGCGATTAAAGAAGAATTAGGGGATGTCCCAAATTCAACGGATGATATGGAAACACTTCGTCGTTTAGTTGAAGATAATCCTTATCCTGCAAACATTAAAGCTAAAGCATTAGAAGAAATTCAACGTTATGAAATGTTACCAAGTTCATCTGGTGAAAGTGGTGTTATTCGTACGTATTTAGATTGGTTATTGAATGTGCCTTGGTGGCAAGAATCGCATGACAATGAAGATTTAGTTGCGGTTCGTGCAGTACTTGATCACGATCATTATGGACTTGAAAAAGTTAAGGATCGTATTATGGAATACTTAGCCGTTAAAACCATGACGAAGAGCTTAAATGCGCCTATCTTGTGTTTAGTGGGTCCTCCAGGGGTTGGTAAAACATCCTTAGCGAAATCCATTGCGAATGCACTAAATCGTAACTTTGTGAAGGCATCCTTAGGTGGTGTACGTGATGAAGCGGAAATCCGTGGACATAGACGTACTTACTTAGGATCACTTCCTGGTCGTGTTATTCAAGGGATGAAGAAGGCTGGAGTTACAAACCCAGTATTCTTGATTGATGAAATTGATAAAATGGCTTCTGACTATAAAGGTGATCCAAGTTCTGCGATGTTAGAGGTGTTAGATCCTGAACAAAACGCAATGTTCTCTGATCACTATTTAGAAGAACCATACGATTTAAGTAAAGTAATGTTTATTGCGACAGCGAACTATCTTGAAGATATTCCTGCTGCACTTCGTGACCGTTTAGAAATCATTAATTTATCTTCATATACCGAAGACGAAAAGGTGAATATTGCGGTACATCATTTAATTCCTAAACAATCCGCATTGAATGGTTTAAAACCTAAACAGTTCAATATCGCAGATAAAGTAGTTCTACATATTATTCGTAACTTCACACGTGAAGCTGGTGTCCGTCAACTTGAAAGACACATTGCGGCACTCTGTCGTAAATCCGTTCTTGGTATCCTAAAAGATGGCAAGAAGTCAATTACAGTTACGGATAAGCTAATGTTAGAATGGCTTGGTAAAGAAATATTCGAATACGGTAAAAAAGAAAAGACCGATCAAGTGGGTGTCGTGACTGGATTAGCTTATACCTCATTTGGTGGTGATGTACTACCTGTTGAAGTTACAAGCTTTGAAGGTAAAGGCAGACTAATCGTAACTGGCCAATTAGGTGAAGTTATGAAGGAATCAACTGAAATTGCATTGGGTTATGTTAAATCAAATGCGAAAAAGTATGGTATTGATCCTAAATTCTTTGAATCAAACGATATACATATCCATGTTCCTGAAGGTGCAGTTCCTAAAGATGGTCCAAGTGCAGGTATTACCTTAACAACCGCTTTAGTATCAGCGCTTACACATATTCCTGTTCATTCAGATTTAGCAATGACGGGTGAAGTCACTTTACGTGGTAACGTTCTACCAATTGGTGGATTAAAAGAAAAATCATTGGCAGCACATCGTGTTGGAATTACTAAGATTATTATTCCTAAGATGAATGCGAAGGATTTAGATGAATTACCTAAGATCGTAAAGGACAATATTACGTTTGTCCCAGTCGAATCCATGGAACAAGTTCTTAAAGAAGCTTTGGTGAAAAAATGAATTGTTTTATCCCAGCCAAATTCTTAACAACTGCGGTTGAAAAGAAACAATTTCCCGAGACCGTCCTTCCTGAATTTGTTATGTCTGGGCGTAGTAATGTCGGGAAGAGTTCACTCATCAACGCATTGACCAATCAAAAGTCACTTGCGTATGTTGGTAAACGTCCCGGTAAAACACGTTACATTAATTTCTACTTAGTAGAAGATCGTGTAATGTTAGTGGATGTGCCTGGTTATGGATATGCACAACGTTCACGTTTTGAGTTAAAACAATATGGCAAGATGATGGAAGATTATTTCGAGCTTCGTAAAATAAACGCGGTGTTACTTGTTGTTGACTGTCGACATGGTTTGACAGAAGATGATGAGGATATGCGCGAGTTTGTCGAAAGTAAGAATATTCCAATCCTAATTGTGGCAACGAAAGCGGATAAGTTAGCATACAATAAGAAGTTACAGGTAAAAGCAGAGCTTAAACAAAAATACAAACATCCAGTGGTTCTATTTTCTTCATTAAACCGATTAGGTTTAGAAGAAGTGGATCAATGGTGTATCGATCATATGTAAAAGGCAAGTAATTGCCTTTTTATTTGATAACATTACTTGACCTTTAGAACAGAGATGATTATAGTGATATATGTCACATTTGAGTGAACATCTTAATCGAATAAGGAGGATCAAAGATGAAGAAATTATTAGTCGTATTAATTATGGCAATTGTACTTGTTGGTTGTGCATCTGGACCAAAAGTTTATAACAATGGTACGTTTGAAGGAACTGGCGTTGGTAAGAAAGGGGATGTCGTTGTTTCAGTCACATTTGCGGATGATAAAATCACTGCAGTTGAAATAACATCACAAGAAGAAACACCGGATATCGCGAACATCGTTCTTGAAGAATTACCAGGTAAAATTATTGAAGCTCAATCAACTGAAGGGTTAGATACATACGCTGGCGCAACATATACTTATGATGCGATTATTGATGCGGTTAATCAAGCGATTGAATTGGCTAAAATCACAAAATAAAAACTCGTTTTCACGAGTTTGTACTTAATCTAAATTGATTACCAGAAGGATCATTCACAATAAGTGATTGGTCTTTTTTTATGTATGGATAGTTCAATTCATTTAGTTTAGTTTCAATCTGATTCAACTGGATATTAGTCGGTATACTTAAGTTAGCCACTATCAATCCAGGAGTCGTTGTACTTGCTTGTTTTACACCTTTACCATTCCATAGATTGATCGCAATATGATGGTGATACTTTCCATACGACATGAATATGGCGGAATTTGGGATTTCAATTACGATATCGAGTCCCAATATATCACGATAGAACTTCTTCGATTCTATAAGTTCTGAAGCATGTAAATGTAAGTGACCAACGATGGTTGTATCGGGTAATCCATTAAATACAGCACCTTTTGTTTCATTTAGTACGGATTGGATATCCATCGGACCATTATCAGACAAGATATCTAACTTATCGCCATTCCATTTCCATGTTGAATCAGGTGTATCTGCCGCAATCTCTATTCCATTACCATCTGGATCCGCAAGATAAATTGCCTCTGAGATTCCATGGTTACTTGCGCCTTGTAGGGGAGTTCTTAGCTCTATAAAGTGTTTTAGAATTAAACCTAAATCCTTACGTGTAGGTAATAAATATGCGACATGATATAAACCAGCTGTTCTAGCTTCTTTTGGATGACCATTCTCAATTTGGATTAAACTAAGTAAAGTTTCATTTAAATTAACGCCAAAATCAGCTCGTGTTTCATTTTGTTTAATCAACTTCATACCAAGAGTATTCGTATAAAAATTAATCGATTTTTTTAAGTCTAACACACGAATCTCTACTGAAGATACATGTGCAATTTCATTACTGTGATAGTTTTTCATTTAATTCACTTCCTTTTAGTAAGTGAATTATCGTATATTAACATGTTCTTGTCTATTATTATGCTCATCACTATTTGTATGATGATTTATACGATGAACTTATGTATAATTTGACTCATAAGGAGTTAAATATGCGACTATACCCGTATTTAATGAGTCTACTAAATAATCATACAAATATCCGTTGTGCTGTAGCGTGTGCAGAAGATGAAGCAGTATTATCGGCTGTAATTCAAGCGTATAAACTGAATCTAATTCATCCTGTTTTATATGGTAATCAGCTAGAGATTGATAAAATACTAAAAGATTTGAAATGCTTAGATCATATCGAAATAATTAATTGTGAATCTAAAGAAAACGCGTGTCAATTAGCTGTACAATCGATATCCTTGGGATTGAATCAGTTACTTATGAAAGGATTGGTTGATACCAGTATTTTCTTGAAGGCTGTCCTAAATAAAGAATGGGGAATTAAAGATAAACCTGTACTTTCACATGTATGTGTAGCGACAATTCCAGATCATGATAAGTTATATTTTATATCTGATTCTGCGATGAATATTCTACCGGATCTTATGACTAAGAAAGCGATTATCGAAAATGCAGTAGGTGTTGC
>DASSDQ010000170.1:0-19201 GCA_035697025.1 Erysipelotrichaceae bacterium
GTCATATTTAAACCTGATCTAAATACAATATGTGCGGCTTCTGGATCCGCAAGTATGTTAAATTCCGCAACTTCTGTTTCACCTGAATAACCTAATTGAGCACCACCCATGATATAAACATGTTTAATTTGTTTCATTACATCTGGTGCTTTTCTGATTGCGAGCGCAAGATTGGTTAATGGACCTAACATTATAATTTCACATTCATTTTTTAATTTATCAACCCATTCAATTAATGCGTCTACCGCATGTTTATCTTGAACTCTTATGGTTGGTTCTGCAACATCTACATGACTCAATCCATCCGTTCCATGAACATGGGTCGCGTTTAATATAGTTCTTACTAAAGGTCGATGTAAACCTTGATATATAGGTATATCCCGACGCTCCGCTATTTCCATCGCTATTCTTGCGTTTCGTGTCGCCTTTTCAATCGAAACATTTCCCATAACTGTTGTGATTGCACACACTTCACAATTTGGGTCACTTAAAGCCATGATAAGTGCTATCGCATCATCACTCCCTGTATCCGTATCAATGATAAATTTTCGCATAGAATCTCCTAACATTATATCTCTAGTGTAAACGATTTCAGATAAAAAAACGAGAATCTCTTCTCGTTATCGTATATCAAATTTTTCAATCGGACTTGGTCCATGAATTACATTACGTTCTACTTGTAACATACCTTCTTCGTTCGCTTGTATTTTCCAACGCACAAAGGTAATTTCACTATTTTCAAGTTCGATTGCGGTTAAACTGGTTGGATAGATACAACATCCGGTATTGAAGTAAGGTAAGTCATCCTTTTTAGGGAATTTCAAACGATGAGTATGACCACAAATTAACATCATCCGGTACTTGTCGATCCATTTCACATAATTCTTTTCAATTTTGTGTCGTTTATATTCATTCTTAACAGGACTTGATGGATTTTGAACACCTACTGAGTGTAAAAATCTCCAGAAGTATTTAAGTGACAACATATTCAAATACCAGAATTGATCATTTGAAAAATCACCTTGATGTCCGTGTACAACGAAAATCTGTTGTCCAGTACGTTTGTGTTTTAGAACTAATCCTTCTTCTGGTTTAATACCATTTAAGAAATCAACTTGTTGACCTGAATGTTCATTAAGATGGGTAAATAAGTTCTTTTCGACGTATTTAGGATCTTTTAAATAGATATTGTGATTACCAAAGATTAAAATAAATCGATTATTTTGATGAAATCGTTTTATAATCTCAAATGTTTCAAAATGCGCATTTTTTATATCTTTGATACGTGGATGTTCCCAAAGCTCATCCCCATCCCCAACCTCAACATACGTAAATCCACGCTGATAATAGAAACTTAACGCATATTGAAATGTATTTTGGTTCTTAGTGAACTCATCAGCTTGATTCCCATTACCTCTATGACAATCACTTAAAAAAACATACTTTGATGTCTCATCAAACATTTCTAATCTGCCATTGGTATAAGCATCTTTTAACCTTTGAACAGTATTCATATCTGACCTCCACTACTATTTACAGTATAATCTTTTTATTTACAATCAAACAGATTAAATAGAATAAACCCTAACTGAATTGATTTATTTTGGCCTAGATTAATATGATAGCCATTTTCTTGAGTAAAACTTAAATTCTCTTCGATTAACATACTTTGTGTATTTCCAAAATAAGTTAGAATATTTTCCCAACGTTTCCCAAACATATATTCAATACGATACATTCCTACAGGAATTTCAATTTCATACGTCTCATTTGGATGAAGAAATACGGATAAAATCGTATTCTCATTGTCTTGATCAATTATTTTGACGAAATAGGCATAATTATCATCTGTTTCTAAAATAATCGGACTAGTATTCATTGTTTGGAATAACTCTTCATCAAACTCAAAAACTTGAGCATGTGGCGGAAATGATTCAAATTCTAATCGATTAAATATTTTCCCGTTACCAAAAACATAAAAACTAAGTAATAAAATAATCAGAGTACTTATACCTAGTATGATTTTTATAGGCTTAGGAATTCTTTTTTTAATCTCTGATTTAACCACAACTCTAGGCGTATTATTATAAACTTCTTTATACCTAAGCGCACAATTTGGACATAATGGTGCACCATCATACACCCATGCCCCACATCTATTACATCTAGACGGTTCCATATTTCCCCCAACTTTCCCCAAAGTTAAACCTTATTTCCAATATTTTCACTGATTCAATATAAAATATAGCATACAAAGTCTATAATATAAGTATAGATTATTGATTCACCTTTATAAGGAGAACAAATAGAAATGAAAATTGTAAATTTGATTGATAATATCTCTTATAAACCCGATTTAAAAAGCGAACATGGTTTGAGTTATTACATAGAAACAGATCATCATAAAATACTTTTTGATTGTGGACAAGGTAATTCATTTATCGAAAATGCGAAGTTTATGAAGATCGATTTAACTCAAATTGACATCGTAATTATTTCGCATGGTCATTATGATCATGGAGGTGGATTAAAAGATTTCTTAGACATTAATCACAAAGCAACTGTATATCTTAATCAAAATGCGTTTAATGAGTATTACTCAAAGAAATCTGATAATGAATTAAAGTACATTGGTTTAAATAAAGACTTGATGCGACATAAACAAATACAATTAATTAATCATCAATCTTATGTGATCGATGATTCACTCATCCTTTATTCTGGAATTAAACAAAATAAACTTAGCCCATTGGGTAATAGCGTTCTAATGGAAAAACGATATGATTTGGTTAAACCAGATATATTCTTGCATGAACAAAACCTTATCATTCGTGATCATAATAAAGTTATCTTAATGGCTGGGAGTGCACATAATGGGATTGTGAATACGATAGAACAAATCAAAGAACGGACACATTTTAATATTGATTATGTATATGGTGGTTTTCATTGTTATAACTTAACGCTTGATACCTATGAAGATGATGAACGCTTAAAATTGATAGCGAATGAATTATTAAAAACAAACGCAATATTTTATACAGGACATTGTACAGGGTTAAAGGCATATGAACTAATGAAAACTATTATGTTAGATAAAATAGTATACAATTCAGTTGGAAGTGTACAAGAGTTATAAAACTTAATGCTTAGCGCATTAAATCTGGTCGATTATACGGAAGTGTAAACTTTATTTCTTTAAATTTAAATTTACCAAGCCATATCGTATCCACAAACATTAATCGTTTGTAGCGAACTAGATTTTCTGCAACTCTTTGCGACATGATACAGTAAACATCAAATCCCATTTTCTGGGCATTATGGACTATATCTAAGTAATAAAATTGAGTTTGTGTTTGGTCTAAACTTAAATCAAACCATTCTACTGTGATAAACTTATTTCCTTCATTAAAATACGATTTAAGAATCGATTTAATTTCATTTTTATCCATTTTAGTTGGATCAAGTTTTATATGTGCGAGTACAATCATAGTCACTATTATACAAGATATTTATACGATTACCAAACATTAAAGGAGGACTTTTATGAAATGGCAAGGACGAACAGGTAGCCGTAATGTTTCAGATAGACGATTAACAGGTGGCGCTGCAGTCGGTGGCGTTGGAATTGTTGTTTTATTGGTATATACCTTATTAACAGGTGATCCAAGTGCACTACTTGGTTCATTATTCAATCAAGGTGGAAATACTTCGACAGAATTAACTGCAGAAGAAGTTCAAATGGGTGAATTTGTGTCTGTTGTATTAAGTGATACTGAAGTAGTTTGGACATCCCTTTTCGAACAATATGATATGACTTATTCTCCCGCAACGCTTGTTTTATACAAAGATTCCACAAATACTGGGTGTGGATTTGCGTCATCATCAGTGGGACCATTTTACTGTTCAGAGGATCAGAGTGTTTATATCGATTTAATTTTCTATAAACAGCTCAGAACAGACTTTAATGCGCCAGGTGATTTTGCGATGGCATATGTTATTGCGCATGAAATTGGTCATCATATTCAACATTTAACAGGAATCCTAGAAGAGTACAACTCGCTTAGATCCCAATTAAGTACAACTGAATTCAATCAATTATCTGTAAGATTAGAGTTACAAGCAGATTATTTAGCAGGTGTTTGGGCAAAGCATGTCCAAGGAATGGGTTATCTTGAAGAAGGTGATCTAGATGAAGCTTTAAATGCGGCAAGTGCAGTTGGAGATGATCGTATTCAAGAAGAAGCAACAGGACGTGTAACACCTGATAACTTTACGCATGGAACCTCTGCACAAAGACGTAATTGGTTCTACAAAGGTTATACAAATGGAGATTTAGAAGAATGGGATACATTTAGCGCCGAAGAACTCGCATTACTCAATGATTTATTCTCATAATTATTTTTACATATTGTATGATTTGCGTTAAAATTACCAATAGTATGAAAAACACAATAACCTTACATCTAGATTCAATGGAAATAGATACAAATTCATTAAACCAAGCCGCAACATTTATTCGCGATGGCAAGACCGTAATCTTCCCTACTGAAACAGTATATGGGCTTGGCGCAAATGCTTTGTCCAATGATGCGGTCGCAAAGATTTTTATTGCGAAAGGACGTCCACAGGATAATCCATTGATTGTTCATGTATCAAACATAGAAATGGTAAAGACATTAATCGATAAGCCATTAAATTCAGATTGTTTGAAGCTAATTGATGCCTTTTGGCCAGGAGCTTTAACCATTATTTTGAAACATTCGGATAAAATCCCTAATCTTGTAAGCGCAAACTTAGATACTGTCGGTATTCGTATGCCAGATCATCCAATTGCACTGAAATTAATTGAGCTAGCAGGCGTCCCTATCGCCGCACCAAGTGCTAACTTATCAGGTAAACCAAGTCCAACTGAAGCTGAACATGTGTTGAACGATATGATGGGGCGAGTTGATATGATTATTACAGCCAATCAAAGTCGTATAGGCTTAGAATCGACAGTACTTGATATGAGCACTGCAGTTCCAACATTATTAAGACCAGGTGGAGTAACCGTTGCACAAATCGAATCGATTATTGGACCAATTAATATTGATGAAAGTATTCATATGACAGTTGATAAACCAAAATCGCCGGGTATGAAATATACACATTATGCCCCAAATGCCCAATTAACTATTTTCAAGGGTATATCAAAAAATATGATTAGTCGTATTCAATCTGAGGTTAATCAAGCCAATATTAATCATCTAAAAAATGCGGTTATTACATGCGATGAACATAAAGAGAATTATGAGGATACCATTGTCATGAGTCTTGGAAGTATAAAAAAACCAGATGAACTGGCTTCAAATCTATTCAATTGCTTAAGAGAATGCGATAAACAAGGGATACAAGTGGTGTTCGCAGAATCTTTCAATGAAGATGATCTTGGTTTAGCCCTTATGAATCGACTAAAGAAGGCTGCTGGATTTAATATTATTAATGTATAACACATCAATCGATGTGTTTTTTATTCATCTATTCGTCTCGAACGTTTATTCTTATACATTTCAAAATCCGCGATTTTTACTAAATCATCTAGATTAGAACCATCGTTTGGATATTGTGCAATCCCAAAACTAAATGAACTAGCGATTAGTGTTTGATCTACTTTAATCTTTTGATTTACAAGATATTGGTTCAAATTGATATATTTCTTGCTTAATTCACTTGGACTCGTTTCGTAAAGTATTCCAATAAACTCATCGCCACCAAACCGAGCTAAGATATCACTTTCTCTTTGATTGACTAATAGTTCTTTTGATATAAATTTTAAGACTTGATCACCAACAAAATGTCCATATATATCGTTAATGGATTTAAAATGATCGACATCAAACAAGACTAAACAGAATGTTTCTTCATATCGATTTGCACGTTTACGATTTATTTCAAACTGTTCCTCAAAATAATGACGATTGTATAATCCCGTTAAATTATCATGACGAGATAAGATTAGTTTTTCTTGGTAAAGTTGATGATTCGTTATTGCGATTTCAATATTATTACGAATAAACTCCATTGTTTGAACATCTGAATCATCAAACGCATTATTTTCGAAAGAATCGATATTGATTATCCCAAATAATTGTCCTTGGATTGTGATTGGTCCTGTCAACGTTGATCTAATCTGGGTTTTATGTTCAGTATCATCAATTCTAAAATTCGTTAATGTGCCTAATTGATCTTCATTAAGACACACAAATCGGTCCATCTTACCTTCTGTATTTTTCGCTAAAAAACTCTCTTCACAAGGTAAATCAAAATCCATAATTTCATCTGGAAATCCAATATAAGAGACTGCTTTAAAGAACTGATCGCGTTTAACCATAATTGATCCATAGTTCGATTTTTCTAGTGCTTTTATCGAATTCGCTAAACTCAAATCAAATATCTCTTCAATACTATCCGCAATAAATATTGATTGTGTAACTTCTAGCATTAAAGCACGTAATCGAGTTGATCGTTCTAACTCAATACTCTTTCGTTTCATAGAGCTTATATTATAAAAGTACGCTAATATAACCGTCTGATTTTCATAAATAACACTTTGTCCTATAATTAACACCCAGACTGGATTATTCTTATTCTCGGTAATTTCTATCTCAATTTGCGAATTAGGATTTAGCACAAAAATATCATATAAATCATTCCATTTAACGCATTCATCTAAGCGTTTTATTTCGAAAACTTTAGTATTTTCATGATTAATAAGTCCATTTTTATTAAAAAGAAATGGATTCAATTTTGTGAATTCACTTAGTACTGAAAGTTCATTGTGTGTTAATTGTTTCATTATTTTTATTTTAGCATTTAATTGAGATAGTTTGTATAACGACTATCTATTACATTATTACTATAATAATATATTAAATCGCATTTCCATTGCGTTTCTATTAAAAATGCTTCATAACTTAATTATGAAAAAAAGTCTTCGTGCACTGTTAATCATTTTATTCATTCTTTTAGTTATACCTTATTTTATTCCAACAGAGTTTAATCAAACTATCCCAGAACTTCCTTATTCGAATTCTGTCTTTTTTCAAAGCTCGGATAATATTAGTTTACATGCACAAATTTACCCATATGAGAATGAATATCAAGGTAAAATACTATTCATCCATGGACTTGGAGCATCTTCAGCAAGTTTTAGAAATAACGCCCCATTTTTTGCCCAACAAGGCTATCAAGTAATTTCGATTGATTTACCTGCATTTGGCTATAGTTCAAAAGAAAGTGGTATTGATCATTCTCAAACGAATCGTGCACGTCTAATTTGGGAGTTTCTTGATGACTATGATATTGAGAATAACTTAGATGATTCATGGCATTTAGTTGGACATTCAATGGGTGGTTCAACAGTTTTGGCAATGGCTGAACAGAAACCAAATAAGGTGCATTCGATCAATCTGATTGCTGGGGCTGTAACACAAGAAAATAGTTCAAATAAATGGTTATTTTATACACCGATTGGGCAATGGTTAAAAGTTGGTTTACGGTATTTCTTAATCAATGATACGCAGTTTAACTCTTTTTTAGAAAGTGCTTCTGCACAAAAACCTAGTAAAGAAACTGTCGAATTATATTTAGTACCATTTAAAACTAAAGGTACGATAAACGCACTAATCGATTTTGTGAAGACATCAGATAATTTCTTAATTGAAGAGTTTACACAAAAAAATATTCCAATAAACTTATTTTGGGGTAAAAAAGACACTTGGGTAAGTGTCGATACTATAGAAATTATAAAGAAATATGTTAAGGTGAATTCAATTGAATTGTTTAATGATGGTCATTTATTACATGAAACATCATTGGAGTTTAATCAGAAATTATTAGATAAACTAATTCTCCCTTGAATCACTGTAATCTTTTATAAGTGCTTGAGTTCCTAAGTATCCATTTCCACTCTTTAATAAACGTTCATACTTTTTCGTTACTTCCTTAACAATCGTTAAATCAAGATTGTTTTTTTCTGCCTCTTCACAAACAAGTTTAAGGTCTTTTACGAAATGATGGATATAGAAGCCAGGATTATAATCTTGTTTTATAATCTTTGGCCCATTATTTGTGAGTTGCCATGAACCTGCAGCACCACCTGAGATAGCTTGTAGAACGAGGGATTGATCAAGATTCTTTGTTTCCATATACAGTAATGCCTCTGTGACTGCCGCTATGTTCCCTGCGACTAGAATTTGATTAGCCATTTTACAGTGTTGACCAGATCCACTTGCACCAATATAACTGATTTGTTTACCCATAAATTTGAAAAATTCACTTGCTTCATCAAAATCTGATTTATCTCCACCAACCATAATTGATAATGTCGCATTCTTTGCGCCAATATCACCACCGGATACTGGGGCATCAATTATACGAATATTCTTCGCTTTAGCAATTTCATATAATTCTTCCGCTAAACTTGGCGCAGATGTTGTCATATCAACGCACAAAACACCTTTTTTACAGTGATTAAATATCCCATTATTAGCACAGTAAACCTCATGTACATCTTTTGGATAGCCCACCATTGTAAATATAATATCCGCATCTTTAACTGCATCTTCAATGGTTTCAGAAATTCTAGCTCTACCTATAAAATTTATCATTTTATCTTTTGAACGATTGTATAGGGAACATTCATATCCAGCATCTATTAGATGTCCGACCATCGCATTTCCCATTACTCCAGTCCCAATCCACGCAATTTTTTTCATATTTTCACCTTTTTAATTATTATATCATGATGCAAATTTTTTATATCTGGACTATAGTATGTTATATGAGGATTTTATATGAACTGGTTAAAACGATTTTTTAAAAGCGACGAAGAAAAACCTATTTTGTATTGTGTACATGGATTTGGAGTAAGAAGAACACATGAATATAACACTTTAAAGGAGTATTTCGAGGCATTAGGTTTTACTGTTGTAATACCTGAAATTTTCGATCAAACCCAGATTGATGATATTAATCCTGATCAATGGTTAAATCGCGTAGAAGAGCCTTTAATCAAGCTTATATCAGAGAATAAAAAGATATTATTAATTGGATTCTCAATGGGTGGAGTAATTGCGTCTTATTTAGCATCAAAGTTCAAAGTTGAACGATTAGTACTTTTAGCACCTGCTTTTGAATATATTACGATTAAAGCAATCATAGATACAGTTGAAGGTGTTGCACGACAAATAATAAAACGTCCAGAGATTCAATCTAATGATTATCCACCATTGCCAGAACCATTCACGAATACATTCAAAGGCATTGTGGCTAAATGTAAAGAATCGATAAAACATGTTGATTGTCCTGTATTAATTTTCCATGGAACCAACGATGAAACGATTCCACTAAGAAGTAGCGATTATGCGTATGAATCGATTTATCATTTAAATAAACGTTTATTTATATTGAAGAATGTACCACATCGTATTTTAGATGAGAGACTTATCAATAAAGATGTATTGAGAATAATTCATGAATTCTTTACAAATGAAATTATCAAAGTAGACCTATAATGTAAAAACTCTTAGAAATCCTAAGAGTTTTTTACATGTTTACTTTTATTATTTACTAAGTAAAACGTTTCTCGAACAATAATATATTTGATTTCCCCACAAAACCAAAGTATTAATATTATTATTATTCAAACTTCAGATTGATGTGTCATTGGAATACCTGGGGGGTGACTCCAAACTCAGAACCCGACATATCAGAGAAGTTTCAAGCAAAGAGATGACTAATATCTCTTTAATATTATTATAAAGAATAATTACACCTATTTTGTCGATTTAAAAATCGTAATTTGAGTTTTAATCGATGAATAAGTTCCAATTTGAAGCGACAAACCGACTTTTTTAGATAGTTTTTATAATGAACTAGAATTTAATCAATATTTAATACGCTAATCGCAAACTAAAAGTCACATTTCTGTGACTTTATTTAATTCTGTTTAAACGATCAGCTTGAGTAAAAATTTGTTTGAATTCTTCGATTAATGGTAAGACAGATTTTATAGTTTGAACATCTTTTTTAAGATTAGCATTCATTATTTGTCTTTGAAATAGTTCATAATAAGGAAGTATTGTTTTACTTATTTCTATATCTGGATTTAAGGTAGACATTAAGTAAGTGATAATATCTTGGCTTTTCATTAAACTTATATGCCCTTCTGGCATATTTTTTTCTTCGATGTGAATAATTGCTAAGTTGAGTTGTTTAATTAATCCTTCATACAATGCGACAACCATTTCACCTGGTGTCATAGTTTGAATAGATTGAGTTTTATAACTTGCGTACGGATTGTTCATATATTTCCTTAACCGAGTTGTTGCGTTAACCATGAACTTTGTGAGTTCATTTTACTCATAGCGGTTTCTAATTGTGAGAATTGTTTCCAATATCTTGTCTTTTGCGATTCATACATGCGCTTGAAGTTCTCAATGGTTAGTTCAATTGATTTGATACGTTCTGTTAATGTATTTTTTACATCACTTGTTGTATTGGCAATACCTGCCACAACTACTAATCGTCCTGGATTACTTAAACTTGATTGAGCGTTTTTATTCAAAATCGCATTGAATTTTGAAGCGATTCCATTATCTTTATCTGTAAATAATGACTGAACTTCATTCATTCGTGTTTCGAGTGCTGAATTAAGTTTTGTTGAGTCAATGGTTAATTTACCTCGATCTCCGAAGCTTGAAGACGCAATACCCATATCACTTAGACTTAATGCACTTCCAGTTGGACGCATGAATAGTACTTGTCTTAATTCAGAGAGTAATGAGACAAGATTTGTATCACTACGCACTAATCCTGTTTTCGCTTTCGTTTCCCAAAGTTCTACTTCACTTTCCGACATATCTTTTTTCTGCTCATCGGTCAATGGACTATATTCACGATATTCTGATTTTTCTGTTGTTAGGGTAAATACTTTATCAATTAATTTGTTGTACTCTTCGACAAACTTTGTCAATCCTTCGACGACTTGTGTTGTATTGTTTTTAGCACTTAACACTGTTTTTGTGTTCGTCTCGGAGATTAAATTTAATTTGAATTGATTTACTTCAAAACTATTCGTATTACGTTCAATGGTTGTCCCATTAACACTTAAGATTGCGTTTTTACCATCTAATGTTTGATAGACAGGTTGATCAACTTTTAATAATGCATTGAGTAAATTACCTTCACTCTCTGTACAATCGATTTGAACACCCTGACCAAGCGTTTTTGAAGTAAGTGTAAAACTATCGCTTACATTAGAATAGCTCAATGTGACATTCGCATTACTCTTATTTATCGTATCTACGACATCCGCAAGACTTTGTATCTCATTAAATTCGAAGTTTATACCATTTATTGAAAATTTATAGCTTGTTCCTACTAAATCTTGTTTCAGATTCAAATTACTCAATGGTGTAGTTAAATCAACACGATTCGAAATACTAGAAGTGAAACCTAAACACGCAAGATTTTCTGTACTACCAGAAATATTTAATTGTCTTGATCCAGTAGTTGTAATAGTTCCGTCGACTGCGACAGTAACACCTGTCCCAAATGCTTTATTTAAATCAACTTGTAGATTATTTAACACTTCAGTATTATCCAATCCATGTAGACTAATCGTTTTATTTACCCCATCAAGTGATACATTGATTGAAGATGTTGCGGTAATTAAGGCACTATTTACATTACATTGAATCACATTTGAAACACTTGATTGACTAACAATTTTTGAACCAGTTGCGAGCTGAGTAATTGAATCAATCGTAAGTTCTGACGCTGTTCTTTGATTTGAGCTTGCCTGTACATTTGTAGATGAAGATGTAACAGTTTGATTCGAAAAGAATGAGTTAGACAATAAATTGGATTGTGGGTTAAGCGTATCAAAGAATTTACGTTGTAAACTTTGGATATCACCAATCACTCCACGATAAATTTCTTGTTTCCAAAGTGTTTGTTGTTTCAGACCTAATTGTTTATCTATTTTAGATTGTGTTCCCGACAACATTCCTTCAATGACACTCTCAGAATCGATACCAGATGATAAACCAAGAATTCCTGATGAACCAAATGATCGAGAGTTATTACTATTGTTTATGGATACCATTTATCTTACCTATACTTTCTTAGCTCTTGAAGTTAAATCATTCATCGAATCTAACTCTGTTTCATATGTATCAAAATATTTTTGTATCTTAGACACATTGTTTGTTTGTTTAATATTCATTAGTATTTCTTCTTTTAATTGATCAATTCTTGAATAAATCAATGTATCTAAAACATGTATATTTTCTAAAGAATCTACGATTGATTCAATTCCTTCATATAAGGAAATGTATTTATCTGGTATTTCACCCATATGAATTTTATGTTGGAATATCGCGTTGATTAATTCTTTCTCATTTGATTGATCAATCACTTCATTTGTTAATTGATCAATCGAATTAATCGATTGGATTATGGATTCTCTTTGATTAAGCACGTCATTTATCGCATCTAAATCACTATTTATGATTGATGTTGTAAATGACTCATACGCAATTAAATGTGCTCTTTTTTCATTGATTAATTTTAATATTTGTTCTAGATTATTCATTATCTTTTTTTACACGATTAAAGTAAGACTTAATTTGGTTTTTCTCTAACTGTTTCAATGCGTTAATATTTTCAGATTTTACCGAATCAATTAATTCTTTTCTAAATACTTTCACTTCTTTTGGCGCAATAATCGCGATTTTTACCGAATCTTTACTAATCTCTTGTATTACTATTTCAATCCCACCATCTATGATGATTGATTCTTTTTCTTTACGTGCAAGAATTAACATACTTACACCAAGTTCGCTCTAAATGGTAAATCTTGATTAAGAATTACTTGAGCACCTTTATTGTTTTTAGAATTTAATAGAATTGGACTCTTAAGATTCAATGTAGATAGTTCAAATGTTTCACCTAAGCTTACAATGCTTAAAACATCAATATCATCAAGTTCTTTTGCCTCTACACTATTTATATCATCATTGTTTAACTCAATTTTTAAATCTTTTACAAACGCATTTGGATTAGCGACCATAAAACAGATTTCAGCTTGATCCAAGGATTGAAACCAAAGTAAATCAGTCCCAATTTCTTGATCAGATATTAATGTAAATCGTTTTAATGTTTCAAATCCATAAATTGGTTGAATCATCTCTATGATTGTTTCTTGTTGAATATCGATTGCTCCGAAATATTTACTTTGTATTTCCATAATTTCCTCTATTTATCCTTATTAGGATTTGCGCTCAATGGCATGTAGATAGGCTCACCTACATATTCAAACTCAATTTCGCTGTATTGTTTAATCACAAAATCTAAATCACTTGGTTGGTATTTTAGTTCTTGTTCAAATTCTATAGGAATTGGTTCAATTTTAGTCTCAGTATTGTAGTGAGAAATAAATGGTACATTCCTTGAATCTTCTTGTGTAATGGATTCTGTAATTATTTTATGAATATTATTATTTGTTTGATTTAGTTTGATATGTTTTGGTAATGATTCTACTCGATTTACGTCTTTTTTACTTGATTGGATCAATAAATCATTGGATTTACTCTTTTGATTTTTTAATTGAATTGATCGCTCTACTTTAATAAATTTACCCTTTTCAACTTGTACCGTAATTTTTATCGGTTTCGTTGTGATTTTTAATAGATTGTTCATATTAACGCATAAAGTCAAATATTGATAATGGTAAGACTTTTGACCCTAATTGTAGGCTTATTTGATACGCCATATCATATGATTTATTGGTAATTGTTTCTTCTTCATAATCAATTGATTCTAAAAAGTTTTGTTGGCTTGTTAAATCTAATTTCTCATTCTCTAATCGATTGATTGAATTTTCTAAATACGCAAAACGTGAACCAATATTGGTTACTTGTACGAGTAATCGTTCAGTAGATTGGGTTAATTGTTTATTGTATAGCATAATCTTAGATGTATCATTGTTTTTCAAATCTTTTACAACATCCCCTAAGAATGAAATTAAATTATTGGGAACGCCATCCGCATTAATACCATAACCTAGAACTTGAATCGCAGATGTTGTTAGTTGAACAACACTACTTTCATCGACTTTATTCGCATTAAATTGCATTCCTAATCCAATATCAACAAATACCGCATCATCTTTTATGTCACTGTCAAGAAGTGTATCGACATCTACACCATTGAATAGTACTGTTCCACTGTTATCAACTTTAATTGGGATATCATTGTTCAACCCTGCAAATGTGTATCGATCACTTGTCTTAACATTGATGAGTTGTAATAGACTTTTGTTAAGTTGAGCAATATCATTCGCTATAATTTCTTTATCAGACGCATCATTGGTTTCATTGCCTGCTTTAACAATTAATTCTTTAACATTTAGTAAGATGTCATTCATTTGCATAGCGCTTGTTTCTTGAGCACTAATTTCATTTTGAAGACTTTGAATATTCGTAATAAATTGTTCATTACGTTTTAATTGATTACGAACTTTTAGAGCTTTCTGTGCATCAGTCACATTCTCACTTACTTTATTAAATCGTTTACCTGTTGTTAAACGTGCATTAGATTTTGATAGCTGGCTGATATTACGATTTAATCCGGTTAAATATGCACGTGTAAGATTTTTCTGTGTAATTCTCATCGTGTTTTACTCCTAACGTCCTATAAGCCCAGTTTTATTAATCAACACATCAAGGAATTCATCCATTGCGGTCATTAAGCGTGAAACAGCTTTATATGCTTTATCGTATAACATCAAATTCGCGCCTTCTTCATCAAGTGATACAGCACTTACAGAATCTCTACGATTTTGAAGATCATCTGTAATTGAACCACTTACTTCATAACGAGACTCATAGTAACTCTTATCTTGTCCAAGCGTTGTGACATAACTCGTCACAAAATCCGATAAACTTCCAACAAAGGTACCTAAAGTATTTTTACCTTCTAGTTTTGAAATAATACTTAGAATCGGTGTATTATCTAACGTACCTTGATTCTTTAGATTATCGATAATATATGATGCTTTATTAATCCAATCTTCATGTATCGTAATACTATGGGCAGGATTAGTATCATCTATTTCAATTAACTTCTTATAGTCATCATTTGTATCAATGAGTGAAGTATTAAGTATTTCCGCAAAACGTATAGCAAGTGTATCGAGTTGTTTCTGATAATATGGAATCCCATTGATTTCACCACCATCACCATTCATGAAATCAAGACTTGCCTTTAATGTTCCGGAACCTAAAATAATTGATTGTCCGGTAGATTGCCAAGTTAAATTAATTGAATTATCTGAACTCTTAATTAGATTTATTTGTTCGACAAATTTATTTGATAGTACCACATGTTCATTAAATGAGATGTTTACGGATCCATCTAAGTTTTCGCTAACACTTATATTTCCATATTGTGACAATTGATCCATAAGAACATTGCGTTTATCCAATAGTTCATTCACATTACTTGTATCAAGTTCTGAAGTAGATTGACCTAATTCATTCGATATCGCTGTATTTAGTTCTGATATTTTATTGATTAAAGTATTTGTATTCTCTACATCAATAATTAAATCTGATGCATATTGACTTTTTAATTGGTCAAATTGAGATGAATATTGACGTAATATTTGCGTCATACTTTTCGCATTTGATAATACAATATTTGCGTTTGTAGCTTGATCTGGGCTGACACTTAAATCCTGCAATGCACTCACAAAATCGCTTAGTATTGGCTGTATACCACTTCCAAGTTCATTGACAATTGATTCTATTCCATCAAGAATCGATAGTGTTTTATCATAATACGCTGTATCACCCATTTCTGATCTAAAGCGTATATCTAGTTGTTTATCTCTTATTTGGCTAATACCACTCACAAGTACACCTTGACCTACCGAACTTGTGCCTAACTCACGGATACGACTATTTGTAACCGACGATACACTAACGGTATCAATTCTTTGACGTGTATAACCTTCAGTATTCACATTGGTAATATTTTGACCTGTGACATCTAATCCTTTTTGATTAGCGGACAATCCTTTACGAGCCGTTTCTAAACCTAAGAATGTTGAGCGCATACTTAGCGTGCTCCTTTCATATCATATCCATAATCAGTATTCGTCTTCTTAGTTTCAACCGTTTTTAAATTTAATCGAATCAATTCCATGCTTTTCTGATTCATATATTTAATTTGTTGAATCGCATGATCAATACGTGTGTAGTATCCTTGAAGAACTGTTTTATCTTCTTCTATTTTCTCAATAATCTGTCTAAAACTATATTGACCAAGCTGCATACTGTCGAATAAAGCGATCCTACGATTCTCCATATTTTCCATACGTTTTGCGTTAACTTGTTGAACAAGGATATTTTCTTCAATTGATTTTAAATCATTCGATAACAGTATTTTAAGTTTATTATTTTCTTCACTTACCATTGATTCATAAAAACATGTGTATTCATCAAAAAAATGAATTAATTTTTGATAATCAATCATGCGTATCTCCCAACATTGTTTCACTAAACGCAATAATAGCTTCTGCTACTTGTTTATGTTTAACTTCATATTGACCATTTTTGATTTGTTCTTTTAATTCGTTTATTTTTTCTTGCGAAAGTGTGGAGCTAATTGATTGTGTTAAATCACTCTTAATATCTTTTAGAGTAATACTTTGTTTAGAGTGGTTTCGTACTTCAATTTTATCTACATTACTTGTTGTGTTTGTTTCTTTAACAGTATGGGTTGTATTAGGTTTAGTCTGGTATATTTGATTAATTTTATTTGGATTAATTTTCATCATTTGTACCCCTTTCTTAAAAAATAAAGTTCTTCTATAGTTATATCGAACTATTTTTGAAGAACTTAAGTACTTTTGTTAAATTTCTATTATTTCTTTTTGTTTTTTAAATAAATATTGGCATATTAGATTTGAATTCGTATTATCGATATCAGTAAAACGTACTCCGTAACAATACTTATTATCAGAATTTAATCGACACCGTACAACCTGACCATCAAGAATGAGTTCGTTTTTATCGATTTCAAACGTTAATTCGATTTTTGCGCGTTGTGCGATTATGGTATTAGTAATCATTAATGCACCATTTAAACTAAGATCATTGATAATAACAGGATACTTCTTTATTGGTCCTCCTCCGCGAGGTCCAACTCCAGCGACAGCGTCTATATTTACATTAACTCTAAAGAAGTTACGTTGTTCCTTTTCCATGACTGTTTTAGTGTCAATAACACGAAAGAACTCCATGGTTGGAATATATAAATCACCTTCAATAACTTTAGATTCTAAGAATGCATGATTAATAATAACTTTAACTCTTTTCTCATAGCGATTTAAACTAGTTGATCCAAGTTCATTACTAATCTCTAGAAAATCACTCCCAATTTTTATAATTTTACCTTTTGTTAATAAATCATTATTAATCGTCCTCAGCTCACAATTCGCAAATCGATATTCTTCAGCTATCAACACAACATTTCCCCCTAGTGTCTTGGATTATTCTTAACTGTTATTACTGCATTGACGAGTGCCCCAACAACATCACCTTCATATTTTCTAAGTTCAATAGCGATATCTTGTTCGCTTCTAACAATATATTTAGGTGGTAAAGTATTCACCGCAATCGCAAGGATATCTTTGATACATCGATCACATTCACAACACTTAAAACGATCTAACGCTTCATTTAAACGTTCTTTTACGGCTAATTCTGCTAGATTAACCAATATTTTTGGTTGAAAATAAGATACTTTTGGCGTATTTGTGGATGGTGGAGTTTCTTCACTCATTTCACTAACACGTTCTTTTTGAGCAGCACTAGGCATGATTTTTTTATACATTGCCTCTTTATCTATTGCACGATTATTTGACATCTTTTTCCCCTTTTATCAATTCTTTAGAGAATTTTATGTAATCAAGAGCAGCTCCATTTTGTTTGTATCCAGTAACGAGATCTTTTTGTGTCGATTGCGCTTCTGCGACAGTGATACTTGATCGAATCGTAGATTTGAATAGTTTAACTTTCAAATCATTTAATACAAGTTCTGCAGCACCTTTAACTTCTTTATTTAGATGAATTCTAGAATTATATTTGTTTAACAAAACACCTTCTATTACTAAATCAGGATTTGAGAATTTTCGAACTTGAAGAACAGTTTCATAAAGTTGAGTTATACCTTGTAAGCTAAAGATGTCCGCAACCATTGGTATTACGATACCTTCACTAGCTGTCATCGCATTTATCGTAAGTATCCCTAATCCTGGTGGCGTATCAATCAATACAACATCATAATGATCCTTTACAACCGATATTGCTTGTTTGAGTAAGAATTCACGTCCGGTAGTTGTATATTCAAGTTCTATTCCACTTAATAAGATATTCGCAGCCACAATATCGACAATACCAGTTCTCTGAATCGCATATTGCATCTTAACTTCACCTTTTAAGACTTCATAGATTGTTGCGCTTAAAACTGTATCTGCGTTAACACAAAAGGATAAATTACCTTGCGGATCCATATCGATAACTAATACTTTAAAACCTCTATATTTCAAAGATGACGCAAGATTTATTGTCGTTGTTGTTTTACCAACTCCACCTTTTTGATTTGTAATCGTAAACACTCTACTCATGTGTAACCTCACTGAATTCAATAAGAGAATTTTACACTTTTTGAGCATTTTTTTATACCTTATAATATGCTTTTTTTCACTTTTCAGTCACAATTTCGGCATGATTCAGTAATTCTACATATAAGTTTGCGATTAATTCATAAAGTTCTACAGGAATCTCTTGTCCAAGTTTCAACATGCATAAAATACTAGCACTTTGTTCGTCTTGATAGATTGGTATTCCTTGTTTTTCTCCAATATGAATAATACGATTCGCAATCTCTCCATATCCACTTGCGACAACGATTGGAGCTCTGTTTTTATTGAGATTATAGCTTAGAGCTACTGCTTTATTTTTCTTACGCATATTGGTCTAACCCACTTTGTTTAAGACTTAAATGTTCAAACACATCCATTAATGAACGTTTTTGTATTAATGGATAGATCTGTACATTATCTAAGCTATACTTGCTATCTAATATA
>DASSDQ010000171.1:0-6690 GCA_035697025.1 Erysipelotrichaceae bacterium
ACACACACCTAATTTAATATCAGGACGTGTTTGTTTACCGAGTTTACATGCTAATTCTACTAACTTACCAACACCATGTTGATCTAAACGAGCAAATGGATCTTGTTCGAAAATCTTCTTGGAATAGTAACTATCTAAGAATGCACCTGCATCATCACGACTAAATCCAAATGTCATTTGAGTTAAATCATTTGTACCGAACGAGAAGAATTCTGCTTCAGTCGCAATTTCATCCGCTAATATCGCAGCACGCGGAATCTCAATCATTGTACCAACTTGATATTCAAGTTTAACACCAGACTCCGCAATAATGCGATCTGCTGTTTTAACAACGATATCTTTAACGTATTTTAATTCTTTGATTTCTCCAACAAGCGGAATCATTATTTCTGGTTTTAAATGCCATTCAGGGTGTAATTTAGAAACGTTAATCGCAGCTTCAATAACCGCTTGCGTTTGCATTTCTGCTATCTCAGGATAAGAAACAGCTAAACGACATCCACGATGACCCATCATTGGATTAAATTCATGTAAATTAGAGATAATTTGTTTTAAATCAGAAAGACTTAAATTCATTTCATTCGCTAGATTTACGATATCTTCTTCAATTGTAGGTAAGAATTCATGAAGAGGAGGATCTAAGTAACGAATGGTTACAGGACGATCTTGCATCTCCATATAGATACCTTCGAAATCACTTCTTTGCATAGGGAGTAACTTAGCTAATGCTAAACGACGTTGTTCCTCAGTACGAGCCACAATCATCTCTCGCATTGCTTTAATACGATCACCTTCAAAGAACATATGTTCAGTACGAGTTAGACCAATACCTTCAGCCCCAAACTCAACAGCTTGACGAGCATCTTTTGGAGTATCCGCATTTGCACGAACTTTTAGTGTTCTAAACTCATCTGCCCAAGCCATTAATTGTGAGAAATCACCTGTAATACTTGCAGGAATTGTTTTAACTGCTTCACCATAAATATTACCAGTTGAACCATCAAGAGATAAGAAATCACCCTCATTGAATGTTCTTCCACCTAATGTAAATGCTTTGTCAGAAACAAACTTAATATCGCCACATCCAGATACACAACAAGTACCCATACCACGAGCCACAACAGCCGCATGAGATGTCATACCACCACGTGCTGTTAGAATACCTTGTGATACATGCATACCTTCGATATCTTCTGGAGAAGTTTCTAAACGAACAAGAATAACCTTTTCGCCACGATTCTTCCAATCAACTGCATCTTGAGCTGTAAATACTACTTTACCACTTGCAGCACCAGGTGAAGCTGGTAAAGCACGTCCAACAACTTGAGCTGCTTTTAGTGATGCAGGATCAAATTGAGGATGTAATAAAGCATCTAATTGCTTAGGATCAACCTGTAAAACAGCTTGTTCCTTCGTAATCATACCTTCACTAACTAAATCAACCGCAATCTTAAGTGCAGCCGCAGCTGTACGCTTACCATTACGTGTTTGTAACATGAACAATTTACCTTTTTCAATGGTAAATTCCATATCTTGCATATCACGATAATGTTCTTCAAGTTTGTCACAAATCGCAATAAATTCATTATACGCATGAGGCATAATTTCCTGTAAACGATCAATGGTTTCAGGTGTACGGATACCCGCAACAACATCTTCCCCTTGCGCATTCATCAAGAATTCACCCATTAATTTTTTTGCACCAGTCGAAGGATCACGAGTAAACGCAACACCTGTTCCTGAATCATCACCTGTATTACCAAATACCATCGCTTGAACGTTTACTGCAGTACCCCAATCACTTGGAATTTCATTCATTCTACGATAATAAACAGCACGAGGATTGTTCCATGAACGGAATACAGCTTTTACTGATTCAACTAATTGTTCTTTAGGTTCTTGTGGGAAATCAGTCCCCTTAACCTTTTTATAAAATGCTTTATAACGAACAATCATTTCTTTTAAATCATCAGCTGTAAATTCAGTATCTAATTTGATACCTTTTTCTTCTTTCATTTCATCAATAATTTCTTCAAATTTCTTCTTGGAGATTTCCATAACAACATCAGAGAACATTTGAATGAAACGACGATATGAATCATACGCAAAGCGTGGATTGTTGGTTAATGTCGCAAACCCTTCCACAACTTCATCGTTTAAGCCTAAGTTTAGGATTGTATCCATCATACCTGGCATAGAAGCTCTTGAACCAGAACGTACAGACACTAAAAGTGGATTATGTTTGTCCCCAAATTTCTTATCTGTTAATGCTTCAAGCTTTTCTAGATTTGCGAAAACTTCCGCAATGATCTCTGCATGAATCTCTTCCCCATCATCATAATAGCGGGTACAAGCTTCAGTGGTTACTGTAAAACCTTGAGGTACAGGCATTCCTAAATTGGTCATTTCTGCCAAGTTAGCTCCCTTACCACCAAGTAAATTCTTCATTTTACCGCTACCTTCAGAGAATAAGTAAACGTATTTAGTACTCATCTTTCCTCCTGTGGCAAAAAGCCATCTGTAAGCGCTTTTATATTATACTAAAAGTTCTATTAGATTTCTAGCTTTTACGCTAGTTTAGCTAATTCTTCAAGAACTAAAGCATACTGTCTTTCGTATTCATTTAACTTATTCTTTTCTTCATCTATTTTATTTGCTGGTGCAGATGACATAAAGCGTTCATTTGCCAACATATTCTTAGAACGATTAAGTTCTGCTTCTAATTTAATTTTCTCTTTTGATAATCGAGCTAATTCAGCTTCTTTATCCACTAATTGACCTCTTTCAATTTGTAATGATCCATTTAAAATTGATCGTGTTATTAATTCACCATCCAATGTTTCAACCAATTCAGCCTTAACCATTTTTAATAAACTTTCCTGATAAATTTGATCTATTGGATAAGATAATTTGATTTGTAGAGGAATTGATGGTTTAACATTGTATTCAGTACGAATACTTCTAATCTCAGAAATAATCGATATCAGTGACGCGACATCATGATGGGCTTTTTGGTCATTGAATTTAAATCCAGTTGGCCATTCACTTAGACATAATGGTTCATCACTTAAACTTGCATAGATCGTTTCCGTCACAAATGGCATAGTTGGATGACAAAGTTTTAAGATACCTTTTAATACCGATACTAATGTATTAACTGTTCCTTTCACAATTTCAGGATTATTACTATTTAGATTTGACTTACTAAGTTCGATGTACCATGAACAATAATCATCCCAAACGAATTCATATAAGAAACTGCCTGCTAATGCGAAATCAAATTTCTCCATAGCTTGTGTAATCTTTTCTTGATTATCATCAAATCGCTCTAAAATCCAGTGATCAATCGAGGATAATTTACATTGATCAAGCGGTGTTTCAATAAAGTCTTCGGGAACATTCATTAAGACAAAGCGTGACGCATTCCATAGTTTATTGATAAAGTTCCACGCTGCCTCAACTTTTTCAGTTGAATAACGTAAATCTAAACCTGGTGCTGAATTGGTTGTTAAGAAGAAACGTAAAGCATCTGCACCATAAGTTTCAATCACTTCCATTGGATCAACACCATTGCCCAATGATTTACTCATCTTACGGCCTTCACTATCACGGATTAATCCATGAATTAATGCTTTTTTAAATGGTACTGTCTTTGTAAAATAACGCGCTTGAAACGCCATACGAGCTGCCCAGAAGAAAATAATGTCATATCCTGTAACCAATACATCGGTTGGATAATAACGCTCAAAATCAGCTGTTTTCTCTGGCCAACCTAAAGTTGTGAACGGCCAAAGTGCACTTGAGAACCATGTGTCGAGTACATCCTCATCTTGGGTATAATTTTCGATATCTAGAGGTGCAGTTTCGCTTACGAAAGGAACGCCAGTTTCTTTGTGATACCAAACTGGGATACGATGACCCCACCATAATTGACGTGAAATACACCAATCTTCAATGTTTTCCATCCAATGCTCAAAAATACCTTCAAAACGTTCAGGGATAAAGTCAATTCGATCCTCTGTTTTCTGTGCATCAAGCGCAGCTTCTGCCAATGGTTTCATTCGTACAAACCATTGTTTAGATAGATATGGTTCAACAATCGCATCGGTACGTTCACTGTGACCTACTTGATGTATATGTTTCTCAATCTTTTCTAAATGTCCTTCTGATTCGATGCGTTTAACCAATTTCTTACGACAATCAAAACGATCTAAACCATTAAATTCGCCTGCTAGTTCATTCATAGAACCATCAGGATGCATACAAATAATCTTATCTAGATTGTATTTTTCAGAAAGTGTAAAGTCATTAGGATCATGCGCTGGTGTACATTTCATCGCACCAGTACCAAATTCAATGTCAATGTAATCATCAGCTAAGATTGGTAATACTTGATGATTCGCAGGATTAATAACATGTTTACCAATTAAATGCATATATCTTGGATCGGTAGGATGAATAAAAACACAAACATCCCCAAACATGGTTTCAGGACGTGTTGTACTAACTTTTAAATACTCATCACTTCCAACAATTGGATATTTAAAGGTATAAAATGCGCCTTCTATTTCTTTATGGATAACTTCAATATTACTTAGCGCTGTTTTAGCTTGTGGATCCCAGTTAATAATACGTTCACCTTGATAGATTAAACCATCATTGTATAGATCAACGAATACTTTATTAACTGCAAGATTTAGACCTTCATCAAGTGTAAATCGTTCACGTGAATAATCAAGTGATAAGCCAAGTTTTGCCCATTGCTCACGAATATGTGTTGCATACTCATGTTTCCATTCCCATGCTTTATCTAAGAACTTTTCACGTCCTAAATCATAGCGTGAAATGCCTTGTTCCTTAAGACGTGCATCAACTTTTGCTTGTGTCGCAATCCCTGCATGATCCATACCAGGTAACCACAACATATCAAAACCTTGCATACGTTTAAAACGTGCAATGATATCTTGTAGTGCTGTATCCCATGCATGACCTAAGTGTAACTTCCCAGTAACATTCGGTGGTGGAATTACGATTGTGTAAGGAATTTTACTGGTATCACCCGCTGTGAAATAACCTTCACTAATCCATTTTTGATATGCACTCTCTTCAACCTGTTTAGGATTGTATTTGTTTTCCAATTGTTTTTTCATATTTTTCTTCTCCATATTTCTCTTTTACAATTTCATCATCTTTGCATAAACCATAATAGATATAGTCTGCACGATGACCATCACGTTCTCTTTTACGTCTTCTAAATCGTCCTTCTACAATAAATCCAGCTTTTTCAATAACTTTGCCAGATCCTACATTATCTGCACAATGATTGATCTCTAAGCGATAGAATCCACAATAATTAAATAGAATTGAGATAAGTGTTTCTAGTGCTTCAGTCACATAACCTTTACCCCAATAGTCTTTATTAATCACATACCCAATGACACCCACTTCATTGAAATACACTTGATTGACATCGATTGTACCAATCATCTTATTGGTGCTTTTCAATACAATCGCATAGGGTTCAGGAATACCCACTTTATTTCGATTCATATAAAGTTTCTCGATAATGTATCGACTAAATTCAACAGAATCATGTTTCTCAAACCAAAGATATTTAACGACTTCATCATCGCTACAATATTCATACATATCTTTGTCATCATCAAGTTGAATCGGTCTTAGAATAAGTCGCTCTGTTTCTACAACAGGCATGTTGAGTTTAAGCATTTCCTTTACCTCCACAAAAAAACGTCCTACAAAGGACGCTGGATAAACGTGGTACCACCTTAATTTCACTACTGTGCTCAATGTTATAACGGCACAACCGAATTTTCTTACTCAATTCAGAAAATTAACTCCCGAAGGACAGGCTTATTTCTCTTGGCTTTGTTTCATCAACCCAAAGCTTTCTACATTTCCAAAAAATAAGTTTAATTCGTTCATTGTTTTGTAATAAGTATAGACAATAAAATGTCGATAGTCAATTACACATCAAACTCTTTTTCATGTATCGAATATTCACAACCACAATACTCTTGTTTATAGATCCCTAATTGTTTAGCGGTGTTTACCGCAAAATCGATTCCTTTATTCTTTTTAAAGTTTGAATAAAAGTAATTAACTTTAAGGTATCCATTCGCTAGACGCCGTGCAATTCCATTAATCTTATCTGAATTCTTTTGGCGTGATATTGTCATTACTGTTGTGACAAAGGCATAATCATGATCGCTTGCATATTTCATTGCTTGATTGATACGTAATGCATAACACATTCCACATCGATTTGAGCCTTCTTTGTCAGATGCTCGTTTCTCTAAATAAAGCAATTTATACGCATCGTAATCATATGGCTCTTCCACAACTTTAATTTCAGTTTTATTACGTTCATTGAATAATTGAACATAATCTCTCAACTCACTTATTCGTGTATCATACTCAGATGCTGGATAGATATTAGAATTATTATAATAAATCGTAATATCAAAGATTGGATAAAGATATTCCAAAGGCCAACTATTGCATACTGCGCAACAAGATTGCATTAAAAGTTTAGGTTTATCCCTTAATTTTTTTAATTCTTCAATCTTTTCAATTTCCCATTGGTAATCGGTTAATTTTCTCATTGTATGATCATGGAATCGCCAAAGCTAAAGAAACGATACTTCTCTTCGATGGCACATTCGTATGCCC
>DASSDQ010000172.1:0-2818 GCA_035697025.1 Erysipelotrichaceae bacterium
CTACACCAATTAATCCATTCTCAACTATTTTAACGGTATAACCAACTTGTTCTAGTAAAGACTGCGCAATAAATTGATTTGTCTTATTGTCCTCAAATAACAATACTTTGTATGGATACTTATTCTCTTCAATAGTCTCAACATTACTCTCTTTCTCATTACTTAGTTTCTGATATACATCGCTTCTAAATAAATCCACAATTCCATTAAATAATACTGAAGGCACAATTGGTTTATTGATTCCTAGATTTATACCAACTTGTCCTAACCGTTCAAACGCGTTTTCTACATTAAATGGTATTAATAGAATAATTTTAAGTGTCTGATCTATCCATTCTATATTCTTAAGTTTTATGCAATATTCTATTCCATTTTCAATTGGCGTATCATAATCCACTATTAATAAATGATAAGGATGATTTTGCATGAATGCCGATTCGATTGCTAATAAAGCTTTATTCGCCTCAGTAAATATTTCTGTCTCTAAATTGAATGCACTAAGATAATCTTGAATCATTGTGGCATGTGCATTTGATTTATCCAGAATAAGCGTCTTTATATTACCAAGATATAATTCAGACGCAATTCGTCTTTGTTCAAGATTTCTTTCTGTATCCTCATCCAAGGTTAAACTAATCGTGAAAATTGAACCTTCACCTAAAACACTCTTAATGCTTATTTCCCCATCCATTAAATCCAACAAACTCTTAACGATAGATAACCCTAATCCTGTTCCACCAAATCTACGATTTATCGATGAATCAGCTTGAGTAAATGGTTCAAACAAACGTTTAACTTGTTCTTCATTCATCCCAATACCTGTATCCGTCACACTTATTTCAAGTGAGAATTTATTATTCGCTGAATTAATACGTTTTATACTTAATGTAACTGAACCCTTTTCAGTAAACTTTATTGAATTATTTAGAATATTTAAAAGGATTTGTTGGATACGCTTAGGATCACCAAAGAAATAAAGTGGTATTGTTGAATCTCTTTCAATTATTAACTCGATGCCTTGTTCTTCAGCTTTAAATGAAACAATCGATATAAGATGCTCAAGAATTTCATCTATACTAAACGAAATAATTTCTAGATCAACTTTACCAGATTCAATTTTCGCAAAGTCTAATATATCGTTAATAATCTCTAAAACATCCTTTGACGCAGAACTAATTTTATCCAAATAGTTTTGTTGAGTCATCGTTAAACCCGATTTCTTTAAAATATATGACATACCCGATATCGCATTTAATGGTGTACGAATTTCATGTGACATACGTGCTAAGAAACTGGATTTAACTTGATTCGCTTTGTCTGCTTCTTCTTTAGCTTGTTTTAACGCAAGTTCAGTAAACTTACGTTGAGTAATTTCTTTTCTTAGTTGTTTAATCCAGAAAAATGAAACTAAGAAAATTATGATTACCATGAATCCAATAAACATTATGATTTGGATTAACCAAGTATAATCTGTTTTAGATACTACCCCAATCCAACGATTATCAATTTCGATTTTCTCTGATTTTGTGATTGCTTTTAACCCTTTGTTTATAATACTTATTAACTCTGGATAATCATTACGAGCCGCGAAATGAAGTGTTTGTTGTTTCTGAGATGGTATGGCAATATATTCAAGTTGTGAGATACCAACATTCTTTGCTAAATATAACGTTGTTGCTAAATTACCAATGAATGCCTCTTCTTCACCATTTGATAATGCTTTTAATGCATCCTCAACAGTATCATATAGACTTAGTGTAATATTTGGCATCGTTTTTAAAAACTCGTGATGCGATGAATTATTCTGTACAGCGACTATTCTACCTTCTAAATCATTAAATGATGTTATGTCTGAAGCTGCATCGCCAATAAACAAAACACGTTGAAATGAATAGTACGAATCAGAAAATAAGAAATATTTTTGTCTTTCTTCTGATATCCCAATAATCGGTAAACCATCAACTTCTTTAAGCACTGCTTTTTCATACGCTTGATCCCAGGTTAATCCTTTAGTAATTTCGAATTTTAAACCTGTTTTTTCTGAAATAAGATCAAGATAATCTTTCGCAATACCATTGTAACTATTATCTATATCAATAAATTCATATGGTGTAAAATTGGGATCAACACCTAAATAAATAACTGGATGTGCATCAATAAAATCTTGTTCTGCTTGGGTTAAACTAACTAAAGATGTAGAAGAAACCGAAATAAATGATCCTGTCATCAAGATTAAACTGAATAAAATGACCAGACATTTTTTCATAAATACCTCTATTCCTGAGCCTTGTATTGAGCCGCAATCGCTATAATTCTATCTTCACATGCAACAAATGCTTCGACAATTTCAGGATCAAATTGAGTCCCAGAACGTTCTAATATCATATTCATAGCCACTTCATGCGTAAATGCTTCTTTATAGATACGTTTATTAATTAACGCATCATAAACATCCGCAAAAGCCATTAGTCGTGCTGCCAAAGGTATCTCTTCACCTTTTAGTCCTTTAGGATAACCATTCCCATTATACTGTTCATGGTGACCACCAATTATTTCTACAGCAGTTTTAATAAATGAAGGTATGGATAGGTAAGAATCTGCCATGATAGCATTTACCCCGTAGTTAACATGCAACTTCATTTTTTCATATTCTTCAGGTGTTAATTTGCCAGGTTTTAGCAATATATAGTCAGGTACACCCACTTTACCAATATCATGTAAAGGCGCAGTCTCAAATATTTCCATAATATATTCTTCAGTAAGAATATCCTTATATCGATCCTTCTTTGCAAGTTCTTCACAAATTGCTTTAATAAAA
>DASSDQ010000173.1:0-9770 GCA_035697025.1 Erysipelotrichaceae bacterium
TTTTGCAGGACAAATGAGTGGTGTAGAAGGGTATGTAGAATCTTGTGCAAGTGGGTGTGTCGCTGGTATTAGCTTAACTAGACGATTACTCAATCAAGAAGTATTTACCTTTGATCCACAATCCATCATTGGTTCAATGGCATACTATGTGACCCATACGGATCCTAATCATTTCCAACCAATGAACGCAACATTTGGATTACTGAACTATGAAGATAAAGGAAAGAAACACGATCGTAAAGAACGTATGGCGAATTCCGCACTCACAACCCTTAAGGCAATGATCGAGAAATACAATGTTTAACGAAATCGACAACTTCTTAAAATCCATTAAACTTAAAAACACAGGTTCAAAACATACTGAATCGGCGTATTCACGTGATTTGAAACAATTTTATGACTATTGTTTAGCACATAATATTAATGATTTTAAAAATGTTGATTTAACTTTCATTCATGAATATATCTATTTCTTAAACACTAAAACCAAACTTGGATTAAAATCCAGTAGTTTAGCGCGTAAACTTTCTAGTTTGCGCTCTTTTTATGATTTTCTATTAACCCAAGAAACAATCACCTATAATCCATTTCATGATGTAAGTGCGATAAAACAGAGTCATCATCTTCCAGATTTTTTATTATTTGATGAAGTTATGACGCTGTTAGATTCATTCGATTTAAGTGAAATGGATAGTTATCGTAATCTCGTTATGTTTGAACTTATGTATGCTTGTGGTTTACGTGTATCTGAATGTGTGAACTTAAGAATACGTGAGATTGATTTACAAGATGATAGTTTACGCTTTATTGGTAAAGGAAGTGTCGAGAGAATGATTCCTTTTTATCCAAGTATGCATGATTTACTAAAGACATACCTTAAATCAATTCGACCTCAATTTAAAAACGCACTAAATCATGAATTTGTCTTTGTGAATTCAAAAGGTGATCGTATGACATCCCGTGGTTTTCAATATTTACTTGATAAAGCAGCACGCGATGCAGGATTAAAACGAACGGTCCATCCGCATATGTTACGCCATAGCTTTGCGACCCATTTATTAGATAATGGGGCAGATTTACGTGTCGTTCAAGAACTATTAGGACATGCGAATTTAAGTACGACTCAAATCTATACGCATGTGACCTTGGATCGTTTAAAAGACAGTTACTTAAAAGCATTTGATCGAGCAAAAAAGTAAGGCTTAGACTTGTCATAGTGGTTGCACTATGGTATATTATTCAATGGCATCTTATGAAGATGTACTTCACACATCAGGGATTCACAATTCCGTGCTCATTAGAGTTAATTGTGCCAGAACTGGTGGAGGACTAACGGAAAGCGAGGATTACAAATGTCAGTCGTATCGATGAAGAAGTTATTAGAACATGGGACTCATTATGGACATCAAACCAAGAAATGGAACCCAAAAATGAAGCCGTATATTTACGCGGCTAAAAACAAGGTATATATTATCAACTTAGAAAGAACAATGACTAAGTTAGATGATGCTTACGCAGCATTACGTGCTATCGCAGAAAAGAACGGTAAAGTATTGTTTGTTGGAACAAAGAAACAAGCTCAACAAATCGTTTTAGATGAAGCACTAAGAAGTGGATCATTCTACATTAACCAACGTTGGTTAGGTGGAACCTTGACAAACTTCAGAACAATTCAAAAGAGAATTAAACGCTTAGTTGATATTCAGGAAATGGAAGCTAGTGGCACATTGAATTTATATCCTAAGAAAGAAATTGCACAAATCAAGAAGGAAGAAGCTCGTTTAGAAAACTTCCTAGGTGGAATTAAAGACATGAAGAAAGTACCTGATGCGGTATTCGTTGTCGATCCAACTGAAGATTACAATGCAGTATTAGAAGCTAAGAAATTAAACATTCCAGTATTTGCGATTACAGATACAAACTGTGACCCAGATCTAATTGATTACGGTATTCCAGCTAATGATGATGCGATTCGTTCAATTAAATTAATCGTAAGCTTAATGGCTGATGCGATTGTTGAAGCTAAGGGTGGTATCTTAACTTATGCTCATCAAGAACAAGATCTTGAAAAAGATATTACAATGAGCGATGTTATTATCAACGTTAACCAACAAAATGAAGAAAACGAACGCCGTCGTAAACAACGTATGGAAGAACGTCGTCAACGTGAAGAACGTTTCGGCCGTAAACCTTACGATCGTAATGACCGTGGTGGATCATCTGATCGTCCAAAACGTGATTTCAAACAATATACACCTAGAACTGATAAACCTGTAGAAACTCCAGTAGTTGAAGCAGCTAAGGTTGTAGCGACTGAGGTGAAAGAATAATGATTACTGCAGCACAAGTAAAAGAACTAAGAGATAAGACTGGCGCTGGTATGATGGATTGCAAAAAGGCATTAACCGAAACAAACGGGGACATTGCGCTTGCGATCGATTGGCTACGTGAAAAAGGTATTTCTAAAGCAGCTAAGAAAGCTGATCGTATTGCGGCTGAAGGTTTAACCAAAGCTGTAGTTGATGGTAATCGTGCTGTTGTTTTAGAAGTTAACTCAGAAACAGATTTCGTTGCGAAGAATGAACAATTCTTACACTTATTAACCGTTGTTGGTAGTGCTTTATTAAAAGGCAATGCGACAACAGTTGAAGAAGCTCTAGCTCTAGAATTCGAAGGCAAAACCTTAGAAAACTGGGTTGTAGATGCGAACGCAACAATCGGTGAAAAGATTACATTAAGACGTTTCGAAGTATTAGAAAAAACAGATGCTGAAGTCTTTGGTGCTTATGTACACATGGGTGGTAAGATTTCTGCTATAGCTAAATTAAGTGCTACTGAAGATGCGGATGTCGCTAAGGATATGGCAATGCAAATTGCTTCTATGAGTCCTAGCTATATTTCTCGTCAACATATGCCTGCTGATTACATCGAACATGAACGTAAGATTCAAACTGAAATCATTAAGAATGATGAAGCATTATCAACAAAACCTGAAAATGTTCTTAAGGGAATTCTAGAAGGTCGTTTAAGCAAGAGTCTACAAGAATCTAGCTTAGTTGACCAATTATTCTTCAAAGATCAAGACAAAAAAGTTGCAGAAGTATTGAAATCTGCTAAAACTGAAGTAGTTGCTTTTGTTCGTTATGCTGTCGGTGAAGGCATTGAGAAGAAAGCAGATAATTTTGCAGAAGAAGTCATGAACCAAACTTTTGGTCAATAAAAATATGAAGGACACGTTTTGTGTCCTTTTATTAAAAAAGGAGGCAGCATGTATAAACGAATATTGTTAAAATTAAGTGGTGAAGCGCTTGCTGGTACAAGTAATGGCTATGATCCTGAAGTTCTTGCACAAATTGCGGAAGAAGTTAAGGAAATTACAGCATTAGGTATCCAAGTCGCGATCGTTGTGGGTGGAGGTAACTTCATTCGTGGGAAATTCGCTGAACAGATGGGTATTGACCGTGTACAAGCTGACTATATGGGAATGCTTGGTACAGTAATTAACTCAATCGCAATTCAAGGTGTATTTGAAAAACACGGTATTATTACACGTGTTCAATCCGCGATTGAGATGAGTAAAGTTGCAGAACCATTTATCGTAAGACGTGCGATTCGTCATTTAGAGAAGAATCGTGTTGTTATATTCGCAGCTGGAACAGGCAGTCCATTTTTCTCAACGGATACAACTGCTGCACTTCGTGCGTCAGAGATTGGCGCAGATGTTATACTTATGGCAAAGAATGGGGTCGATGGTGTTTATGACTCTGACCCTAAATTCAATCCAAACGCTAAACGTTACGATCGCTTAAGTTATCGTGATGTTATCCAACAAAACCTACAAGTTATGGATCACACTGCTATTACAATGTGTAATGATAGTAATGTCGACTTAATCGTATTCAATATGAATGCGAAGGGAAACATTCGTAAAGCGGTTGTTGATCGTAATATTGGGACAATCATTTCAAAGGAGAACAATTAATGAAAGCACATTTAGATGCCGCTAAAGACAAGATGTTAAAACGTATCGCAAGACTTGAATCACATTTTCAAACGATTCGTACAGGTCGTGCAAATCCAACTCAACTTGCAGAAGTTGCGGTTGATTATTATGGAGTTCCTACACCAATTACGCAAATTGCTAGTATTCAAGTCGTAGAAGGTAGACAACTCGTTATTAAGCCTTATGATAATTCTGTACTACGTGGAATTGAACATGCGATTAATGCGGCTAATTTAGGGTTTAATCCTACGAATGATGGACAAGTAATTCGTATTCTTGTTCCTGCATTAACTGAACAAACGCGTAAAGATTTAACGAAAGAAGTAGCTAAACATGCGGAAGAAGCGAAAGTCGATTTAAGAAATATTCGTAGAGATGCGAATGAACATATTAAAAAAGATGATGCGTTGACTGAAGACATGGAAAAAGAAGCTTTGGATAAGGTTCAAAAATTAACGGATGAACACATTAAGTTAATTGATGAAATTGTTAAGGCAAAAGACAAAGACATAATGACAGTATAAGCTCACAATGTGAGCTTATTTTATAAAGGGGACCTTATGGGATTTAAACATGTTGCACTTATCATGGATGGAAATGGACGATGGGCGAAAGCACAGAATAAAGTTCGTACATTTGGACATTTACAGGGTAGTGAAAAGGTTAGAGAAATTGCGATTGCCGCAAATGATTTAGGTATTGAAGTTCTAACTTTATATGCTTTTTCAACAGAGAACTGGAAACGTCCTAAAGATGAAGTAGATTATCTTATGGCTTTGCCAGATGTATTTTTCAATAAGTTCTTAAAAGAGTTAATGGATAAAAATATCCGTATTCAAACCATTGGTGAGTTAGAGGCATTTCCGGATTCGACCCGTAATGTATTATTACGTGCTATCCAACAAACATCGCATAATACGGGTATGATCTTATGTTTTGCGATGAATTATGGGGGTCAACGTGAGTTATTCCTAGCGGCGCAACACTATCATCAAGCTATTCTAGATGGTATAATAACTAAAGATATAACACTGAGTGAATTTGAACAATTCTTGATGACACATGATTATCCACCGGTTGATTTGTGTATTCGTACGTCAGGTGAACAAAGACTTTCTAACTTCTTATTATGGCAATTAGCCTATGCGGAGTTAGTATTTGAACCGTGTGCTTGGCCTGATTTAACCGCAAATCATTTTAAAGAAATTGTATTAGAAGCACAAAAGAGAGATCGTCGTTTCGGAGGTCTTTAATGAAACAAAGATTTTTAACCGCATTAGCAATCACGGCTGTCGTATTACCGACGTTCCTTTATGGAGGTTGGCCTTTTAGATTGGTTGTGTTTTTCTTTATCCTAACTTCGCTATATGAAATGTATGATGTTAAAAAAGATAAATGGCCAATATGGTTATATCTCCTTATGGTCGCAACCATTATATTGTTTGCGGTGTTAGATCTAAGTACACTTTATATTGGGTTAATCGTGTTATTAATGTCATTATTCTTAATTACCATATTATTTGAATGGTTTACACCGTATGACTTAAGTTATATCTTCACGATGATGGTATTACTAACAACAGCACTTAGAGCTGTATTCTTAGCGGTAAGTTATGGAAGAGTAGAACTTGTGTTTATTCTTATAGCGACCTATATGACGGATACAGGCGCATATTTCTCGGGCTATTTCTTTGGTAAGAATAAACTCAATGAGCGTATTTCACCTAAGAAAACAATTGAAGGTGCGATTGGTGGATGGTTAATTGGTTTTCTAGCTGGTGTAGCGTTTGCGTATTTCTTTGTGGATCGTTTACCCCTTAATTTCATGATTGTATGTAGTGCAATTATTCCTGTTATTTCGCAAATTGGTGATTTAGCGTTTAGTTCAATTAAACGTCACTTTAATATAAAAGATTTTGGGACTATCTTCCCAGCACATGGTGGAGTATTGGATCGTATCGATAGTTTATTATTTAGTTTAATGGCGTTCTATATCTTAGTAGGTATCATGTTATAAATGAAAAACATCGTAATTCTTGGCGCAAGTGGTTCAATTGGTATACAAACCCTTGATGTCATTTCTAAACATTCAACTGAATTAAACTGTATTGGCATTAGTGTTGGCCAAAATATATCATGGTTAAAAGATCATTTAAACCATCACTCATATCAATTAGTTGTGGTTAAGCATTTAGACGATAAATTATCATTATCGACTCTTTTTCCTATGCAAGAATTTGACTATGGGGATGATGGTTTAGTCCATCTTGCGACACTTTATGATGCGGATGTAGTTGTTAACGCATTAGTTGGTTTTGCAGGACTTGTCCCTACACTAAAAGCAATTGAACAACATAAAGATATCGCATTAGCGAATAAAGAAACACTCGTGGTGGCAGGTAAACAAGTGATGGATGCGGTTCATCACTATAATGTGTCACTAAGACCGATTGATTCTGAACATTCTGCGATTTTACAAGCTCTTCAAGGCAATTCATTATTAGAAGTTGATCGGATAATTGTGACAGCTTCTGGTGGTAGTTTTAGAGATAAAACCCGTGAAGAGTTAAAGCATGTAAGTGTAAGGGATGCGCTTAATCATCCGAATTGGTCAATGGGGCAAAAGATTACCATTGATTCCGCAACACTTGTAAATAAAGCATTTGAAGTGATTGAAGCACATTGGCTATTTGATCTACCGTTTGAGAAGATTGATGTGGTCATTCATAAGGAGAGTATCATCCATTCAATGGTAGAATACATTGATGGTTCAATCATGGCACAATTAGGAACACCGGATATGCGGGTACCAATTCAGTATGCATTATGTGGTCCACAACGTTTACCTTTAAATGTTTCTCGTTTAGATTTCAATACATTAAGTCAATTGAATTTTAAACCTTTAGATCCATCGTTTTATCCTTGTTTCCCAATGATTATTCAAGCTGCACAAAAGGGTGGGAATCAAATGGTTATCGTTAACGCGGCGAATGAAGCGGCGGTTGAATTGTTCTTAAAGGGTAAGATAAAATTCTTAGAGATTGAATCCATTATTAAAGCATGCTTAGATAAGTATCCATATTCTGAAGTTATTTCGATTGAAGAAATGGTTAAATTAGATGAATTGATTAAAAAAGAAGTTAAGGAGAATGTATGACTACATTTCTATATTTTGCGTTAGTATTAGGCGTTATTGTTTTAATCCATGAAATAGGTCATTTAGTAACAGCTAAACTTTTTAATGTTTATTGTAAAGAGTTTGCGGTAGGTATGGGACCGAAAATATTCAGTAAGAAGTTTAAAGAAACAGAGTATAGCATTCGTGCTTTACCTTTGGGTGGATTTGTGGCGATGGCTGGTGAAGAAGGCGTTGATGATAATGTACCTTTTGAACGTAGTATCTTAGGCATAGCACCTTGGAAACGTATGATTGTGATGTTAGCTGGGATATTCATGAACTTTGTCTTAGCGTTTGTGTTGTTTGTCGGTATCTATGCGTATCAAGGATATGCGGTAGAAGCTCCTAAACCAATTATTGCGGGCACAATGGTCGATTCACCGGCTGAAAAAGCTGGGTTTATGGCAAATGATTTAATCAAAAAAATTACCTTCTCAGATGGGACAACGGTTATTCCAACCGATTTCTATGAGATTATTACGTATATTCAAATGTATACGGATACGACGGAGTTTGTAGTAGATCGTAATGGGACAGAAATTACGATTTCAGTAACACCTGAGTTTATTGAAGCTGAAAATCGTTATTATCTAGGGATTACGATGCCGAATGCGACGCGAGTTGAGATTAATGCCTTAGGAGCGCTTAAATATGGCGCACTAGAGGTCGGTAATACAGTTGAGAGTATGGTGTTTACCTTAACACGTTTGATTCGTGGTATCGGTTTAAATGCGATTAGTGGACCAATTGGTATTTATCAGGTTACAGCGACGCAAGCATCGTATGGATTAATCAATATCCTTTATTTAATGGGTTTACTATCCATTAATGTCGCAATATTTAATCTATTACCACTTCCAATCTTAGATGGTGGAAGAGTTGTATTAACCTTATATGAACTCGTATTTAAGAAACCAATGAGTAAAAAAGTTGAACAAGTATTAATGGTTATTTCAATTGGAATGTTGTTATTGTTGATGGCATTTGTAACGCTACAAGATATCTTAAGATTAATTTAAGGATAATTATGTTAAAATAAACTAGTATGAAACGATTCTATCACTATAAAACAACCTTATTATTTATTAGCTTAGCAATGAGTCTATCCATTCTATTCGGTTTTTCTATGGCAAGAAATATTACCATTGAAACACCAATTCGTATTGTTGATTTTACGAGTATGACAGGTGATCAGTTATTATCTTGGTCTAATGAGAATGATATTAAAATTATTACTGAAGAAGTATATGATGACTTAGTTGAGACAGGCAAAGTTATATCACAGAATGTGATTGTTGGAGAACGATTATTTGCAGGTTCTACTATAAAAGTTACTGTTTCTAAAGGACCAGATCCAGAAATACTTGTAAATCTAATTGATTTCAATGGTAAAGACATTGGAGAAATCCAACAATTTATTGAAACAAATCGGTTATTAGCCGCAAGTATTGAATTTGAGAAGAGTACTGATGTTAATTCAGCATACTTTATCCGCATCGATACAACATCAACTTCTGTAAAGAGAGGGCAAGCAATAAAGTTCTTTATTTCAACTGGAAGTAAAGATGAATTAACAACGGTTACGATTCCTGATTTTGCGGAATATACTCGTCAACAGATATCAACTTGGGCACAAACTAATAATATTAAAACTAATTTCATAGATGAGTTTAATAATGATATCGCACAAGGTAAAGTTATTAGTCAATCACAAGCTGCGAATACACAAGTCTATGATGGAAGTAGTATTACCGTTAAATTATCACTTGGAGCAGGTGTAGTGCTTGAAAATTTAGTTGGTAAGACTAAATCTACCATCGATAAGTTTATCAATGACAATGGTCTAAAAGTGAATTATACATATTCTTACTCATCATCGCAGAATAAGGATAATGGAATGTCAATGAGTCCAACTGCCGCTACAAAAGTAGGTAATGGATCAACCGTTAATGTAGTTCTATCATTAGGTAAAGTAAGTATTTCTGATTTTAAGGGTAAATCACTCGCATCACTTCAAACTTGGATATCAGAAGTTAACAAACAAGGTGCAGACCTTAAAGTTACATCCTCGCAAGAATACAGTGAAGGAACTTCAAGTGGACTAATTATCACACAAACACCTTCTAGTGGAGATATAAATCCAGGAGCAACAATTAAAGCAACTGCATCTAAAGGGGCGGGAATTGTCGTAGGTACGTTTGTAGGAACAACTAAAACTTCTCAAGAAGGACTAAGAGTTTCAACAAGTTCAAGCTATCATGGAAGTGTACCAAGTGGACAAGTTATTAGCCAAAGTATAACTGCTGGTTCTACAGTAGATAACAATACAACAATAAGTATAGTAATATCAAAAGGTAAAGTTCAAGTTGGTTCATATAGTTCGTTATCAGCTTTAGAAAGTTGGAAGAATTCAGTTAATTCAGAAGGTGGAAATATAAGTATTTCTACAACTGAAGAATGGAATTCTGCTTCGATAGGAACTCTGTTGTCACATTCAAATGCTGGCTCTTCAGTTAATCCTGGAACTAATATTGCAGCAGTCGTTTCAAAGGGTCCTAGTGCAACAGTTCCAAATTATGTTGGTGGTTC
>DASSDQ010000174.1:0-8165 GCA_035697025.1 Erysipelotrichaceae bacterium
TAACACACATTTATTTTTATAGAAATGATAGAAATGTTGGTACGCATCTTCTTCAGAATATACGCGGGCAACTGAAGGACGATATCCGTTTACCATAACTTCACGCAAGATCTCAATACCGCTTGCGACATCTTTAATTAAGTAACCATGGAATTGGTGATTCTTAGGGAAGAACTTAAATAGTTTAATGGTAACTTCTGTTATATAACAAAGTGTTCCTTCATTCCCAATCGCAATATGACGAATATCTGGACCACCAGCACGTCTTGATACATTCTTAATTCTTGATATATGTCCATTAGGGAACACACATTCAAGTCCAACAACCATATCTTCAATTCCACCGTACAATGTGGAGAACTGTCCGATACTACGCGTTGAGACTAATCCACCGTATTTAGCGACTGGTTTTGATTGAGGTGAATGACCTGTAGTTAGTCCTTTTAAACGAACTAAGTCTTCAAGATCTTGAAGTCTTACCCCTGCTTGTACCGTTGCCTGCATATTGTATTCATCAATCTTAATGACTTTATTTAATAACTCTGTATCAATAACAATCGTCGTTTCTTTCCAATTCTCTAATCCACCTTCAGTCGCAGTCTTACCACCACGCGCAATCACATTGATTAGATTATCGTTACAGAAGACTAACAACTTACTGACTTCTTCTGTGTTCGCTGGATAAACAATCGCGAGAGGTAGAGGTACATCCAATACTTTTCTTGCTTTCGCATATTTCTTATAACGATCCGCTGATGCGTCATATAAATCATCATGACCTGTATTTATTTGGTCCAATCCAACAATTTTAAGCAATCCTTCAATTAATTCTTTTTGTTCCATTATTTCCTCCGCATAAAGCTTTCATTAAATCCATTAACGCTTACATACACATTCTATGTTCAAAGAAATCAATTGTCAACACAAAAAACGAGAAATTTTACATTCATAGCGTTTACATTTACATATAGTGGAAAAGTTTCCACTATATGTAAATAGATAAGAATAATGTTACCTTTACTAAAAGTAAGTAAAATGATAGAATTTTAACAGAGAAAAGTAGATAAAACACATGATAAATATCGATATCAATAATTTAAATCCATTAGAAAAAGAGATCTATAACACGCTTAATGAAAAAGTACTTACAGTACCCAATATTAGAATTACCCAAGCCGCAGAGTTTTGTAGTTGTTCAATTTCGAAAATTTCTAAGGTCGTTAAGAAATTAGGCTTTAAGAATTATAAACAGTTCATGAGTTTTCTCTATGGCGAAACGACAAACGATAAATACGAATCAAATGAGTTAGTACGTCTTAAACAATTCATTGATGATTTCGATCCTAAGATTGTAGACGATTTCATTGAAATGATTAATCAACACGAACGAATTATTTTATTCGGATATGGTCCTTCTTATATCGCCGCAACTTATTTCGAATATAAACTACATACCATTACGAATAAATATTCAATTGCGATGCAAGATGTTTTATCCGTAAAGAATATGGCCGACAATAAGAGTCTATTGGTCATCTTTACTACAACCGGTACATTTAAATCATTCGAGGATATTTATCGAAGCGCAAAAGAAAAAGGATGTACTGTTCTTGTCGTATCTGAAGAGTACAATCCATCGCTTGTTAATTCATGTGATAATCTATTCTGGTTATCGAAGTACAATCAATCGAGCGAACTCATGCCACATGAGAAAACACGTACTATCTTCTTTATCTTTATTGAAGAAGTGATCCAAAAATTGATGCATATCAATTAATTCTTAAGAATAGTAACTAATATAAGTTCCAACCTGGAACTTTTTATTTTAATGACTAAATCAACATTACTTATCATAAATAGTGGAAAACTTTCCGTTTATATCTATTATTTTATTCATTATTAGAAAATTATCTTGACAACAAAAATGTAAGCGTTTACGATGAGAACGAAAGTAACTAATAATTCATATTATTAGATACAAATTGTAGTAAGTGCGATCGTTATAATCAATAATCAATTATACGCACACGAAAGGAAACCAATGAACAAGGCTCAGATTAAAAAATATTTTCAGTTATTTCTTGTTGTATTAGCTGCTGGTTCAATTTACCCTCTTATCTTCTTGAAACAAGGGTATCAAGAGAGTATGTTACAAGTCTTCAATATGACATTACCTCAACTTAATACAATGTACTCTGTTATCGGTCTTGTCTTCGTATTCGGTTACGCACCGAGTGGTTACCTAAGTGATCTCTTCTCTGCTAAGAAATTATTAGCTGTATCGTTGTTCTTTACTGGACTTGGTGGATTATGGTTCGCACAAATTCCAAGTTATGAAAATGTCGTAATTATATTCGGTTTGTGGGGCTTCTTCTCTGTATTTACGTTCTGGAGTGCGCATATGAAGATTGTTCGTCTATTAGGAACGGATAATGAACAAGGTAAGTTCTTCGGTATCTTAGATGGTGGCCGCGGTCTTGTCGAAGCGATTCTTGCAAGTTTAGCCTTATTCATCTTCTCTGGTATCCTACAAGATTCTATTGATCTAAACACGAAACGTGAAGCACTTATCGCTGTTATCTATATGTATTCGATTATGTTGTTAGCTGTTTCTGCACTTGTCATGATCTTTGTACAAGATGATAAAAAGATTATTAAGAGTAATGCGATTGATGATAAAGCAAATAAATTCCAATGGTCATATGTAAGAATGTTATTTAAGAATAAATATGTTTACTTACATGGCGCAATAATCTTCATGGGATATATCGTCTTCTGGACAGTTTACTATATTGGTGGCTTCTTAGAGTCCAATGTTGGTTTAAGCTCTGTAACTGTCGCATCAATTATGGTTGTTGTATTATGGATGCGTCCGATTGGTGGATTCTTAGGTGGCTTATTAGCAGATAAGTTTGGTCGTACAAACGTTCAAATTGTAGCTTTAGTTATCGCAAGTAGTTGTTTAATTCTAGCGGCATTATTACCGGTCAGTTTAGGTCAAGCAATCTTCTTCCCATTGGTTGTCGTACTCGCGATCTTCTTCTATACTATTCGCGGAACCTATTGGTCACTCTTAGGTGATTATAAGCTTGAAGCATTCATACTTGGAACCGCAATTGGTGTCGTATCCTTTATCGGTTATCTACCAGATGTATTGATTCCAATTGCGAATACCTTCTTATGGAATACATTCGGTGCACAAGGTGGGTATAATGCATACTTCATCGTTAGTGGACTTTGTGGATTCATCGGTGTTGTGTTAGTTGTCGTATTTGCGAAGATGATTAAAAAGAAATAGTAAGACTATATAATTCTCTATACGTAAGAAACACTAGATAAATTCTCTAGTGTTTCTTTTATTTTATTTTATTAAAAATTAATTAATTCGACTATATAACAACTAAGAAGGTCAATCCAACAAATGCATTAATTATCCAATAGCCAATCAATCAGATTCATTTTTTGTATGCCATCATAATTTACTTCTCTCTGAATATTATCAAGTGTTAGTAAGTATTTAGAGTAATTATCTTTGACTTTAGTAAATGGCAATAATTCACGATTTAATGTATCTTCGTCTAAAGTTGTTGCACTTACTTGATAATATTGTGTTTCATTACCACGAATACAAACAAAATCAATTTCTAAATCACTTTCCAATTGACCAACATATACATTAAAACCTCTTCTTCTTAATTCGAGATATACTAAATTCTCTAACATATGACCAAAATCTTTTTGCGATTGTTGAACTAAACTATTTTTTAAACCTAAATCTACAATGTAATACTTACTCAATGTAGTAAATATCTGCCTACCTTTAACATTGAATCTCTTCGCCTCATAAAATAGGAAACTCTCCTTTAAGCTTTGAAGGTACTTATCTATTGTTTTTTGATCTCCAGTTAATCCACTAGATTTCAAAGTGTCAGAAATTTTTTTACCAGAAGTCTTACTTCCAATATTCTGCATTAAAAACTTTGTTAGTCTTTCTAATAATGCAATGTCATTAATTCCGTTTCTTTGTATAACATCTTTTATAAATAAGGTATTGTATAACCCCTCATGATATTGTTGTATTAATCTTTTGTCAGACTTCAAATCAAGCACATACGGGAACGCACCATTCTCAAGATATAGATTAAAAGCATCTTCTTTAGATATTTTTTGATCACTATTCAAATAGAACTCACTAAATGATAAAGGCAACATTTCAAGCTGAACATATCTCCCTGTTAATAATGTGGCTAATTCGCTTGATAAAAAGTATGCATTAGAACCTGTTATATAGATATCACAGTTTTCTCTTAAATGTAATGAATCAACTGTCTTTTCAAAAGACTCTACATTTTGAATTTCATCTATAAAAATATAATTCATTTCATCATGGATTAATCTTGATTCAATTTCTTTATATAAATCACTATAGTTCTTAATATTGTCAAACTTTAAATCTTCAAGATTAATAGAAATTATTTGATGCTCTTTAATACCAGATTTAATTAACTCATTTTTAAAGAGTAATAACAAAGTGGATTTCCCACATCTTCTAACACCAGAGATAACCTTTATCAATGGTTTATCTTTCCAATTGTATATCCATTCTATATACTCTTTTCTATTAATTAATTTCATATCAATCCCTCCAATATTAGTTTACATCTATTTTGGAAAAAAGTATAGTTTTAGGAAATAATTACTATAACTTTTATATTCTATAAGTTTTAGGAAATAATTCCAATAACTTATAGAATTATATTAGAAAAAAGTCCTTAATTTTACTTAAGGACTTTGGTTTAAATTAACGTATTATTTCTTATCTTGTTCAATCAATTTTTTAAGCGCATCAATCGCAACACGAATCGCAGCTTCTGTATCATGAACTTGAATATCTTCTAAACCCATTGCACGACGTGTTTGATTCGCTACTACTAACAATACAGACCCTACACGTACACGACGTGTTGATCCTACGACGAATAACGTTGCGGATTCCATTTCTGATGTTAGAGCACCTGCACGAATCCAAGCTTCCCATTTCGCATGTAATTCAGACGCAATTGGCATGGATTCAGGTGAATGTTGACCATAGAAATTATCCTTACATTGAACAACTCCAGTATGACTTGGAATATTTAATTCTTTCGCAGCTTCACGTAAAGCGTACACGACGTCAAAATCCGCTACTGCAGGAAATTCAACTGGCGCATATTCTTTACTTGTCCCATCTAATCGAATCGCACCTGTCGCAATAACGACATGACCACCTAATACTTCTTCTTGCATACCACCGGAAGTCCCAACACGAATAAAGGTATGAGCTCCACAATGAATCAATTCTTCAAGCGCAATCGCAGCTGAAGGTCCACCAATACCTGTTGAAGTAACACTAACTTTAACGCCATTTAATGTACCTGTATAAGTAACATATTCACGATTGGTCATCACATGAGCTGGATTATCAAAGTACTGCGCAATCTTCTCACAACGACCAGGATCACCAGGTAATATAACGTATTCCCCAACATCTCCCTTTTCTAATTGAACATGATATTCTTTTTCTGAATAGACTGTAGACATATTGTTCCTCCTGAGTCTAATAATCTGTACAAGTATTATACCACTTCGATGAAAAATGTCTTTGATTATGAGATTATTCGCATTATAGTGTATAGTAAAAGTGGAGGATTTTATGGCAAAAATATGTACGTATTGTGGAGGTGAAATGAACACAAACGCTAAGTTCTGTGATCATTGTGGAAAACCTTTCGAAATAGATTCAAACTTACCTAAGTCTTCTATCTTTGTTTATTACATTGATGCGATTAAACACTATGTTGATTTTAATGGTCGATGTGATCGTAAACATTATTGGATGTTCATGTTAGTGAATCTATTAATCGTAAGTGGATTCATGTTAATTGGATTAGTCTTATTATCCATTACGATTGAAAGTATATTATCTTCGATTATTATGGTCTTGTTGCTAATGATTTCGATTGTATATTCGGGATTTATTTTATTCCCAATCTTATCCATCTCAATACGACGTTTACATGATCAAGATCGATCAGGTTTATTCTTACTATTTAACTTAATCCCATGGATTGGGAATTTAGCAGTTGTTATATTGATGGCATTACCAGGTACACCATATGATAATCGATATGGACCATATATAGAGAAATAAAGGGGAACACATGGAGTATATTACACTGATTGGAATAGGGATAATTGTTATATTATTAATCGTATTATTGGTAAAGAAACCCAATAATGATGGATTAAAGACTGATTTAAGAGATATGGAAAATGATCTTAAAAATGATAATCAGAGATCACTTAGTACCTTTAGTACGGTGTTAAGCAATAGTAATAAAGAAACGAATACGGTATTAGATAAACGCTTAACTGAGTTAACATCACTCTTAAAAACCAATCAGGAACAATTACAGAATACAGTTTATACGACATTGAATCAAATGAACCAAACCATTACGAATACTGGATTAACCAATGAACAGAAGTTGAATCAAATTCGTGAAACGATTGAAAAACGTTTAACTTCCTTACAAGAAGAAAATAGTAAGAAGTTGGATGAAATGCGTATGACGGTTGATGAGAAATTACAGAAGACACTCGAAGATCGTATCTCACAATCCTTTAAACAAGTATCTGAACAGCTTGAAGCTGTGTATAAGGGATTAGGTGAAATGCGTAAGATTGGGGTAGAAGTTGGGGACTTAACAAAGATATTATCCAATGTTAAAACACGTGGTATGTTAGGTGAAATACAGTTAGGTTCGATTCTTGAACAAATCTTATCGCCTGAACAGTATGTCGAAAACTTTGTGACAATTCCAGGATCTAAGAACCCTGTTGAGTTTGCGGTTAAATTACCAGGGGATGATAGTGGACCTGTTTACTTACCAATTGACTCAAAGTTTCCAACTGAAGACTATGTACGTTTAATTAATGCGAGTGAAATTGGGGATAAAGTATTAATCGAATCCTCATGGAAAGCATTAGAAATTAAGATTAAGAGTTTTGCGAAAGACATTAAAGAAAAATATGTACGTATTCCCTATACCACTGAATTTGCGATTCTCTTCTTACCAACAGAAGGTTTATATGCGGAAGTTGTACAACGTGGTTTAGTCGAAATACTTCAAAGAGATTACCAAATTAACATTGCTGGTCCTACCACAATGGCCGCATTGCTTAATAGCTTACAAATGGGCTTTAAAACCCTCGCCATTCAAAAGAGAAGTGGTGAAGTATGGAATATCCTATCCTCAGTTAAAGCTGAATTTGAGACATTTGGGAACGTATTGCAGAGTGCTCAAGATCGTTTAAATAAGACCAGTGAAGACTTAGATAAACTGGTTGGTGTACGTACACGTAAGATTCAACAGAAACTTAAGAATGTATCTACCTTAGAAATTAAGCCAGAAGTATTAATCGAGGATGATAGTAGCGATGAATGATTCATACTTTGATGGAGGATTATTCGGATTAATTGGAATCAGTATTCTTGGGTTCCTAATCACTGTATTAACATTCGGTATCTGTTATCCATGGGCGATCGTTCTATATCTCAAATGGATGGCTGATCATACCGTTATTGAAGGTAAACGTTTACGTTTTGATGGTACTGCCCTTGGATTATTCGGGAACTGGATTAAATGGTTCTTGTTAATTATTATTACATTGGGTATCTATAGTTTCTGGGTTGGTATAGCACTACAGAAATGGAAGATACGAAACACACATTTTGCATAAAGAAAAAGGCTCACGCCTTTTTTTATTCCATAAAATTAAATGTTAATATCGATTCTTCTATATTTAGAGTTTTAAAGTAAGTACTTAATTTAATAACTCTTTGGTTTGATGATCCCTTAAAGATATTATCAACACCTTTTAACTCTTCTATAAACTTACCATCCACAAGTACATCACAACACTCTAATATGGATTGATTAATCGGTTGCTTAATTAAGTCTTCTAATAGATATCCTGTATAAATCCAAATATTATAATTCTCTTTATGTAGAGCATCGCATAAATTATTTAAAGCACTGTTTTGTAAGAATGGATCTCCCCCTGAAATCGTTACTTTTTTATTCCCCAAAGCACGAATTTCATTAAGCAAATCATCCACTTTC
>DASSDQ010000175.1:0-4791 GCA_035697025.1 Erysipelotrichaceae bacterium
GAAATGGAACATGAGCTAAACCTAAGAACATTCTTTGCTCAAATGTGCAAATTGAACATCCATGAACTTTCATGATTATTTGGTGAGAATGTGCAACAGGTTTTTTAACTTCTTTAATCTCAACTTTCTTATCCTCTATAATCGCAACTACTTTCATTTTCTCAGTCATAAAATCCTCCTCAGTGTTTTCCATAGTATAAATTCATAAAAATTTCTTTAACTTGATCAGGGGTTGGTACTCCACATGCTACAGAATTTGCTCGGTTTACTCTTTCAAATCTGTCTACATATTGATCTAGATTTTTCATATACGCTGATTCATCAATACCAAATTCCTTTAAAGACTTTGGAAATTTTAATTCATCATATAAAACCCAAAGACGATCTCTAAATCTTATTTGATTCTCATTCTTATCCGTTTCAATCCCTAACTGACTCATCAAAGTATTAAATACTGGATGAGGCATTAAACATTCTAAGGTATATGGTAAAACCATACCTGTGATTAATCCATGTGGTAGATGGAAATCTTCACCTGGTGTATTTAAATCATGTGATAAACCACAGCCACCATGGTTAATTCCTAATCCAGCAAACATACTTGCGACATGAACTCGAACTCTAGCTTCTAAATCACCATTGAGCGATTTAGGTAGATCGTTTATTAGTGTAATGATTGATTGAATGCATATAAATTGTGTTACAGGATCTGTGATAACATCTGTAGCTGCTTCAATGGCATGTGATAACGCATCAATTCCTGAGTAGATTATTACTTTTGGTGGTAGCGTTTTTAAGAATTCAAAATCTAAAATTGCGACATCGGGTAAAACTTCATTAGTAAGAATCATTGATTTTTTTCCAGATTCATCAATAAGCATTGCTGCACCTGTCATCTCTGATCCAGTCCCACTTGTTGTTGGGCAAGCTACAAGTTTAGTATTATGCGGTCTCTTTTCGACCTGATAATACTTCATAGCATCTGTCCAAGTTAGATGAGGTAGTTCAAGAAAAAGTAATAGTGTTTTAGCTGTATCTATGACTGAACCCCCTCCAATTGCAATTATTTCATCCGGCTGATAATCTTTAATATCTTGAATGAATAACTCCATGCTTTTCTTATCGGGTTCTTTTGAAATAGTAGCGATTATTCTAGCTTCTCTTTTTAAATAAATTTCATCAAATAGTTTCTTATTAATTCCTATATCTGCTTCAACAACGTCACTTATTATGAATGCCGTTTTGTTCGCTTTTGAATTTTTACAATAGTCATAAAGTGCATTATCACCTGAAATAAGTTGTCCTGCTGCGTAATATTTAATTGAATGAGTCATTTTATTTATTCATTATTTCTATTGCTTCGCTAGGTGTAACACCTTTGTGAACAATTGCTGAAATCGCAGAGCACATTTTATCAGGCGTTGGATGTGTCCAAACATTTCTTCCAACAATAACACCAGCAGCTCCTGCTTCAAGTGCATCACTTATTTCTTGGAAGAATTTTTCTAAATCATTGGTAGGATTGCCTCCCAACATAAACACTGGTTGAAAACAGGAATCACATAATTCTTTGAATGATACTTTGTCACCGGTATATGCAGTTTTGATGAAATCAGCCCCTCTTTCACACCCAATACGAGCAGCATCAATTAGATTTTTTGGAGTTCTTAAATCAGTAAATTTATCAAACTCAAACCCTCTTGGTAATGTTTCTGCCCCGATTGGGAAGTTCCATTCAAGCCCTTCTCTAGCCAATATACCTAAATTATTTGCGGTAACTTCTTCGTGTGTCGAACCTGGAAAATCCATTGTAAGTATTGCATCTGCACCAACTTTTATTGCATCTACAACATGATTGATCAGCTGAAATGGTGCTCCATTTACATTTAAGTGTGTAATACCACCATCCGCTCTTAACAACAATGTTTTATGTTTTATTGCGTCTTTAAAATTCATTGCAATTCCGATTGAAGTTAGAAAACCATCAGCTCCACCTTCAACACATTTAGTTAATACATCTACTGTATCTTTTAATCCTGGAAGACACGTACCTCCATATCCTTGATCTACAGCAACAATAAATGCTTTACCATCAGGTTCCAAAATATTGTACATTCTACGTTTCATTGTGATTCCTCTTTTCTAAAGTCTACTTAAGCAAGGATACCGAAATATCCACCAACAATACCTAAGACAACAATTATTAACATAACTTTTAACGGTGAGAACTTCTTATCAAGTAATTTGTAAGCTCCAAATGTAAGTAATAGAGGTAGTATTCCTGGTAAGATTGCATCAAATAACTGTTCTTGTAATGAGAATGTCCAATCTCCATTTTGGAATACAATACCTGTTTTAAGATATACGTAGTTAGCGACTAATCCACCAATTACAATTGTTCCCATGACTTTTGAAGCATCAATTATTTTATTAATTAATCCACTTTCAAGTAAGTTTACAATCGCATCAGATCCTTTTTCGTAACCTAAGAAGAATAGGTAATAGCCCATACCCCAAATTATGACAACAGCTAATATTGAATATAGAATTGGTGCAAGGATATTTCCTTCAGTTGCCATGCCCATAAAGAAAGCAAGCAATAATGGAATAATCACACCTTGCGTAATCGTATCGCCTATTCCAGCCAATGGTCCCATTAACGATGACTTAATCGCTGTAATCATTGGTTCATCGATTTCTGATGCGCCTTGATAACGTTGTTCTTCCATCGCAATCGTAACACCTACGATAATGCCCCCTACTTGTGGTGAAGTATTAAAGAAACCAGTGTGACGCATCATCGCTTCTGCACGACCTTGATCATCCGATTTGTACAATTTCTTAAATACTGGTACAAGTGCATGAAGGAAACCAAATCCCATCATACGTTCATAGTTGTAACAACTCATCGCATGTACGTTCCAATTCAAGAAAGCCCAATTAAGTTCTTTTTTCGTTAATATACGACTTGCTTTATTTGAATCAGACACTTTAAATACATCAAAGTCTACTTTTTCGCCATGTGATTTATATTGCATGTAGATTCCTGTTAGAACAATCGCAATTAAACCAATTTTAACCATATCAAGACCTGCAAACTGAACGAGTAAGAATCCTAAGAAGAAGTAAATCTTTGCATCACCTTGATAAACTGATTTTAGGAGTAAGCCTAACCCTAATGCTGGTAACATACCTCCTAAAATAATCATGATACCCAATACCGTATCCCCTAAGTAATACAAGACTCCAGTAATAAAATCTGCTCCATAATAAACAATAAAGAAAGCTGGGAAGAATGAAATAACGAAGAGTAAGAGTTGTGGTAATAAGAAGTCCGCAATCCAGAAATTCTTAGTATCTCCTTTTGCCGCAAGCCTATCAGCAAATGGTACGAATATTTGTGTTAAGGACAAACGACCAAACCACATAAATGCACCTAACAACCCAACCGATACTGCTACCGCTAATGCCGCATTCACATCAAGTCCACTTGTTATAACGAGTGTGGTACCAACAACACCTGCTAAACAAGGATCACCTGGCAAAGATCCTCCAGCTGAGATAAAACCAAGGTACATGAGGTTGATTGATCCCCCGATAATCGTACCTTGTACTGGGTCTCCTAAAACTAAACCTGTAAGAAAACCAGCTACTAACGGTCTATAAACTGTGAAGAATCCAACACCGATAGCAGTTCCATTCCCTAAGTAATAAATTAATCCAATCAATACTGCTTGCCATAATTGCATATAAATATATCTCCTTTCCTATATAAGTTTTGATATATCAGTTGATTTTTCAGCTGGTACTATCTGATATTCAACTGTGCAGCCCGAATCAATTAAACGTTTAAAGCATTCATTTTCAGCTTGGCTCGAAAATACATTTCGTATAAGCTTTTTTCGCTCATGATTAGATCCCATCCCTCCTAAAATAACTGATTTTATGTCAATACCGAGTGATCTTATCGTTTCAACAACTTGCGGAATTTTAACTAAGATAATTACATTTCTTGATGTTTCACAATCAGATTTCAGATAATTTACAGCCGAAGCTTCATCCATAATTTCTACTATTAACCCAGTAGGAGCAGCAGCTTTATAAATTCTTTGCATCATTACGTTTTTTGACAACGATTCATCAATAATTAATACAGTGTCGCATTTGATATGCTTTACCCAAGCCGTTATTACTTGTCCATGGATTAATCTGTCATCAATTCTTGTTAGAACAATATTTCTCATTTAAATCTCCTTTTCATTCAATAAATCATTTACATAAACAAATGTCGTTTTCCCTTGTTCTTTCAAGAACTCACAGAGATCATTAATATCTCTACTTTCTCTTGAAGTTATGACTTCAAGTAGAATTGGTAGGTTAACTCCAGAAAAATGTTTGAAATTATATTTGTCACTTTGACAAACAACCGTATTGAATGGTGTTCCATACATAATGTCTGTAAAAACAAAGAATTCCCCATGATTAGATGCATTCTGAAATAGTACCGATACTTCGTTTTGAAAATCATCTAAATTACAACCTGCATTTAAGCAAGATGTATAAATTCGCTGCTGTTCACCAGCAATCAACTCTGCACTTTTAAGAATAGCTTTACTCAATTCCCCATGTGATACAATCACTAAATCAAACATAATACCTACCCTCTAATTTCTTTAGAATATTACTTTCAAGCCTATTATTAGTGATTAAAAAATTGGGGTCAAATAATCACAATATTGAGTGATGTACCAAATCTGTGTATTTTTATAATGGTCATTTAACCTATTTTTC